>NZ_RCXU01000009.1:0-130825 GCF_004167315.1 Blautia sp. aa_0143 | reverse complement strand
GGATAGCCTGTTTTAGCTTTGCCCTAAAGGGTAATCGAGCAGGAAGCCCCCACTTCAAAATCGTAAGATTTAAGTGGTGGGAGCATGTCACGACTTAAACATATCTATAATTACTTTTATCAGGAGAATCTCATGAGTGAAAAAGGATTAACCACCATCAATTTAAAGAAAATAAACCGCTCCAAGGTTTACCAATATATATACCAAACACACCAGACTTCCAAAATGCAGATCGTCCAGGATCTTCAGATGGGACTTTCCACCGTAAGCCAGAACCTGAACCTGCTGGAAAAAGAAGGGCTTATTGACAGAAACGGATATTTTGATTCCACAGGTGGTCGAAAGGCCCAGGCCATCCAGATCGTCTCGGATTTCCGGATTTCCATTGGAATCGGGATCCTGAAAAACATGTTCCATATCACAGCAATCGACTTATATGGAAATGCCTTTTATACAGAAACCATTGCTCTTCCCTATTCCAACACAGAAGAATATTACAGACAGCTGACCGATAAAGTACGAAAATTCATCGCAGAAAATCACTATCCGAATGAAAAGATCCTGGGTATTTCCATTGCCACACAGGGGATCACTTCTCCGGATAATTCCACTGTGATCTACGGAAACATCATGAACAATACCGGAATGAAACTGGAGGATTTTTCCCGGCATCTTCCTTACCCCTGCCATCTGGAACATGATTCCAAATCCGCTGCTTTTCTGGAGCTGTGGAATCACCCGGAGCTTGACAGTGCTGTCGTGTTCCTTCTGAACCGAAACCTGGGCGGCGCCATTATCACCAATCATCAAATTCATCAGGGAAGTTCCATGCACAGCGGAACCCTTGAGCATATGTGCGTCAATCCTGACGGCCCTTTATGTTACTGCGGAAACCATGGCTGTCTGGAAACCTACTGCTCTGCCAACGCTCTGGAACAGTCTGCCGGGATGCCTGTGAAGGAATTTTTCCCTCTGCTCCGCGAAAAAAAATCCCCCCGGCTTGCTGAGCACTGGGAAGATTATCTGAACCATCTGGCCTTTGCCATGAAAAATCTGAACCTGATCATCGATGCACCGATCATCATCAGCGGATATCTGGCACCTTATTTTACAGAAGAAGATATTAATTATCTGTTAGAACACATCAACACAGACGCACCATTCACCCTGGACAGAAGCCAGATTCTGGTCGGCACCCACGGGCAGTATACACCTGCCATTGGTGCAGCTTTATATTATGTAGAGAAATTTACACAGAGCGTGTGAATACAGACATATTCACCTGAACCGGTCAAAAAAGCATGTCATACACAGCCAGACGGATACAATCTGATCCGCTCTGTCCTAGAGTATGACATGCTTTTTATTTTACTTATTATTTTTTCAGTTCTTTCAGCAGCTGCCCGATTTTTGACACAAACAGATCAAAGGCCACATTATTCTTACCGCTGTTGATCACAATATCTGCTTTCGCCCGTGTGGGCTCCACGTACAGATAATGCATCGGTTTTACTGTGGTAAGATACTGATCGATGATTCCGTTTAAATCCCGTCCACGTTCCTCCACATCTCTGGAGATACGTCTTAAGATCCTCTCATCTGCATCTGCTTCCACATAAACCTTGATATCCAGAAGATCTCGGATACGGGGATCTGCAAGAAGCAGGATTCCCTCTACCAGAATGACCGGTCTTGGTTCGATCTTCAGCACTTTGTCGGAGCGGTTGTGCTGACTGTAATCGTATACCGGACATTGGATGGTTTTGCCCTCCCTGAGTTCTTTGAGATGCTCGACCAGAAGATCGGTTTCCAGTGAATCCGGGTGATCGTAATTCACCTTCACACGTTCTTCAAAAGGAATTCCGTCCTGTCTGCGGTAGTAATTGTCATGATAGATCACCACCACATCGTCTCCGAAATGCTTCTTCAGTCTGTTTGTAAATGTAGATTTGCCGGAGCCTGACCCTCCGGCGATCCCGATAATAATACTTTCCATCGTCTCTTTACCTCTTAAGCTAGAATTCTTCCGCTGTGGATCCCGCAGGCTTCCCGAAGAGTTTTTCCGTATAAAGAAGCTTTTTCTTACACAAAAGCTGCCCGGTCGGTGTGCATCTCCTGCATCCGGTTCCGGACAGCTTTTCTGGTTATTTTTTATAAAGCAATCGTTCTGATCAGATCTCAGCCTGCTCCAGAAGTGCCGGGATCTTGGATTCCCATCCAAGTGCCATGATATGTACACCCTGGCAGTATGGCTTACACTCTTTGATGATACGTGCAGCGATCTCAACACCTGTGATACCAGCTTTTGTCTTCTCTTTGTCAGCTTTCAGCTCCTCGATCATCTCATCCGGAACATGGATGCCGGCAACGTTGTTGTTCATGAACTTAGCCATTCCAGCAGACTTCGGAATGATGATACCAACCTGTACCGGTTTTCCGAACTGTTTTGCTTTTTCCATAAATTTGATGAATTTCTCCGGCTCAAATACAGCCTGTGTCTGGAAGTAGTCTGCACCTGCAGCAACCTTTCTTTCCATCTTTGCAAGCTGAGCGTCAACGGAATCGCTGCATGGAGATACAACGGCACCCTTGGAGAATTTCGGAGGCTCACCAACCAGCTGGTTTCCTCCAAGATCTACACCGGACTCGAGAAGCTGTACTGTATGAAGAAGAGATACAGAATCAAGATCGAATACCGGTTTTGCCTGCGGATGATCACCCATCTTCGTATGGTCACCTGTCAGACAGAGGATGTTCTCAATACCAAGCATAGCAGCACTTAAAAGATCAGACTCCAGTGCGATACGGTTTCTGTCACGGCATGCAAGCTGGAAGATCGGATCCATTCCGGCGTCTTTGAGAACTTTACACATTGCAAGAGATCCAAGACGCATAACCGAAGACTGGTTATCTGTTACATTGACTGCATGAACGCCCTTGAGATAAGTTTTGGCTTCTTCTACCAGTTCATCTACATGGATCCCTTTTGGCGGTCCTACTTCTGCAGAAACTACAAATTCACCACGGTCGAATAATTCTTTCATTTTCATATTATATTTGCTCCAATCATTTAAAATTTGGGGTACGGTCCACCTGCTCTGCAACATACATTGCGGAATATTTCCGATGAACCGTATCATAATTTAATTTGGCTTCTTAATAAATCTTTGCTTATTATTTCACTTCATCATCTGTAGCGAAATTATGGATCTGTGTCGGGCATTTCAGTGCGTCAAGGCGTCCGATCTCTTTCAGACGTCTGTAGATGCGCTCCCATCCACACTCCATATCACTGTCCACCTCGCATTTACCATTCTTGGAACCGCCGCACTGGCCGTTGACAAGACTCTTGGAGCATGCTGTGATCGGGCAGATCCCGCCGGTAAGGTTCAGATAACACTCACCACACTGGTCACATTTATATTCTAACGGTGTTACACCCTGGAAACCAGGTACCGGGTATGTATCGCAGGCTGCGCATACCATCTTGTCTTCCAGATATTCTGCGATGGTCTGTACACCAACACCACAGGAGAATACCAGGACCAGATCCGCTTTCCTGATCTTATCCATATGTTTCTGAAGACGTAACTGCATATTTTCCGGATTACAGATATAATCCGTTGTCATGATCCCTGTCACATTTCCTTCAGCGGAAAGCTCCTTCTGAAGTTCAACAGCTTCTTTTTCCGGAAAACGAACTTCCTTGCATCCATGGCAGTTGATGATAAAAACTTTCTTTCCGGCTGCCAGTGATACGATAGTTTCTTTTGCTTTTAACTGGGTAATCAACATATCACTTCATCCCCCTTACTGCATTTTTTCCGGCTTTGATACTGTTAATGATCGGAATCTTGGAAGAACAGATATACTGACAGCATCTGCACTCAACACAGTCCATGACATTCATGTCCTTCATGCCCTGCCAGTTCTCTTCTTTCGCATATTTTACGAAATACAGAGGAGAAAGTTCCATCGGACATACGTCCACGCAGCGTCCGCACTTGATACATGGCTGCTCTTTGGTCTCGTCTGTATCAATGGCGATGATACCGTTGGAGCCCTTCATCATAGGTACTTCCAGAGTATTCAGAGGGAATCCCATCATCGGGCCGCCCATCTTGACCAAAACATCGTCATCTGTAAATCCGCCGCAGTAATCGATCAGTTCTTTTACGCTGGTACCGATCTTGATGATAAAGTTGCCAGGATTCTTGATCTTCTCGCCTGTTATTGTTGTAACACGCTCGATCAGAGGCATACCCTTCTGGATTGCATCGGAGATTGCTTTTACAGTACTGATATTATCTACGATAACGCCAACATCTGCCGGGAGACCGCCGCTCGGAACCTTTCTTCCCATAACGCGCTTAATGAGAGTTTTCTCAGCACCCTGCGGGTATTTGGTTCTTGCAACAAAAACTTCCATATTTCCGATATCGGCAACTTTTTCCTGCATTAATTCGATGGCATCCTGCTTGTTATCCTCAATGACAATGATACCTTTCTCGGCACCTGTTGTCTTCAGGATCGCTTTCAGGCCAAAAATAATGTCATCTGCAAACTCAAGGAGAACCTTGTGGTCTGCTGTTAAATATGGCTCGCATTCGCATCCATTGAGGAGAATAGTATCAACTGGTTTGGCTGGTTTCAGTTTAACACAGGTCGGGAAGCCTGCACCACCCATACCAACGATTCCTGCTTCTTTTACAATCTCAATGATCTCATCCGGAGTCAGATTATCCAGGTCACCATGTGGCTGTACGGATTCGTGCAGAGTATTTTTTCCATCCGATTCAATGACAACAGCCATGACTTCACTGCCTCTTGTGCCATGCATACGTGGCTCAACGGCAACTACGGTTCCGCTTACACTGGAGTGTACCGGTGCGCTGATAAATCCGGCAGCTTCGCCGATCTTCTGTCCGACTTTTACAGTGTCGCCTACCTCTACGATCGGGTTGGCAGGTGCACCAAGATGCTGGGACATGGAGATCACTACAGTCTTCGGATCCGGGAATTTCTTCAGTGCGATATGCTCGCTGAATTCCTTGTGCTCTGACGGATGAACGCCGCCATAGTATCCGTTCAGTCTGTCTTCTCTGATAGACTTCACGTAATCGTTGATCACCTTGAAGTTAACCTTGGAGTAATCACGTACCTGTACCGGCTGGTTCAGGAACTCTTCCAGACGGCCCTGTTTTGCCAGTCTCTGGTAGATCTTTTCCCATGCACAGTCTTTATTCGGGTCTACTTCACATTTACCGTTCTTTGCTCCGCCGCACTGTCCATTGACAAGACTCTTTGAACAGTCGACGATAGGACAGACGCCTCCGGTAATGTTCAGATAGCACTGTGCACATGCATCGCAGCTCTTCTTGGTAAGTGCCATGCCGTGATGTCCTCTGTAGTTAAGGGTATTACTTGCTGCAATCACCGGCTTGCCTGCCAGATCCGCAACTGTCTGGATACCAAGACCACAGGAGATCACAACTACATTCTCTGTACCTTCCGGAAGCAGATCCTGTAATTTTCTTTCTGTGTGCATCTTGTTACACAGAAAATCGAATTTCGCACTGCCTGTGACGGTTTTTCCCTGCTCCGCAGCAAATTTCAGGAATTCCTCGCAATCCGGTTCGTCAACGGTCTCAAATTCCTTGAAACACTTGTTACAGGCGATTACAAACAGATTGTCCCTGCCGTTCAGCACTGATGCAAGCTCATCACTGCTTTTCAGCTTGTACTTAGTATAGTTTTCCAATTGCTCACCTTCCTTATAAAGATTATATCCTTATGATTATCTGCTCTTATCCGTTCCCTCCTTCTCTGCACTCCCAGGAAAGAAACAATAAAACCAAATAAATAAGTTCTATGTTATTTGTTCAGCCCTTCGAAAATCCCGGTCCAAAAAAAGGCCGCAGTATTTCCTCTGACCGCTACAATAAATGTACCATAATTTGAACATATTATCCAGTTTTATTAGCTATTTTTATAAATTTATTCTATGATTTCATCCCAATTATCTATGGATGTACAGATATTTGTACAACTTCTGTTATGTTACATACGTTAGTTATATGCAACTTATATAATTTTGTTTATAAAATATCCTTTTTATGCATTGAGCATATTGCACAAGGATCTTACCTTTAACAGGACAGATCCGAAAGGTGTCTTTTATCATGGAGTAAGACGCTGTCCGCAATATTCACAGGTGCTCAGACGACCTTTTATTACCTGATTCTTTGCACCGCAGCTGGGGCAGGTAACTGTAATATAGATCTTCTCATTTACGCGTCTGTTCGGTGCAGTGATCATAATATAATTTCCTTCTCTGTCTATCTGGATATTCCGGATATATCCCCCGGCAATAAATTTTTCCAGCTTTTTCACTGCACCTTTTCCCAGTTCCTGCTCAAGCTTTTCAAATGAGACGGTATTCTGAGCATAGGATTCAAACCAGCAGGCGATTTCTCCGGCTTTTTTCTTCTTTAATGTTTTTTGTATCTCCCG
Source organism: Blautia sp. aa_0143 (assembly GCF_004167315.1). Lineage (NCBI taxonomy): Bacteria > Bacillati > Bacillota > Clostridia > Lachnospirales > Lachnospiraceae > Blautia > Blautia sp. aa_0143. Next base: position 124,312 of record NZ_RCXU01000009.1, on the reverse strand, counting down.
GAAGGTCGGATACAGAAACAGCAATCCAAGTATGATCTCTGTTGCTGCCATTCCCCAGCGCCCTTCACCAATATACTTCTCCGATGCGCCAATAGCTCCCAGGGAAAAAAGTATAAAAAAGCCACAAAGAACCCATTTCAGTTTCCCCAGTATTCCTGTTTTTTTATTTTTTTCTGTCAAAAAATCACTCATGTCTGTTTCCTCTTTCCTATTATTCAAAATCTTATGCTATATTTGTGAATGCTCCGTCAGCTCACGCCAAACTTCCTCTGTCCGAATATGTTTCTGCATTCTGTGGATCTTCTATTTCAGTGTGGTTACGATCAGTTTACTTTCCAGTGCAGCTGCTATCAGATCCTCTTTGCAGCTGTATCCCGCCTTGGCGATCATTTCCTGAAAATTCCATCTCACCCCAGAAGCAGAACAGTCCATTTTCCTTGCGATCTCGGAATATGACATCCCGTGAATATACAGGCGCAGCATCTCCAGCTGTCTGGGACTGATATCACCGCTTGTGATCCAGTTAAGTTCCACCTCCGGTGCCACATCCGGAAATACATGCTCCCCATTTAACGTTCTGTAGATCACACTCCGTATTTCCTCTTCACCGTGATCCTTATACCATAGACTGTCTGCACATCCGCTCTTTGCTCTTTCCAGCACCTTGGGATCGATCAGCGAAGTAACAACCAATACCCTTGTATATGGATATTTTTCCCTAATAATCTTTCCAGCACTCAGCCCATCATGATTATGAAATGTCTGCACATCCATAAGCACAAGATCAATTGCCGAGTAAGAGCAGATCTTTACAGCTTCACAGGCATCCGAAACTGTCTGAACATGTCGGAATTCCGGTTCCCGCATAATAATACTTTCAAAATACTTCTGCATGATCCTCTGATCTTCTACTATCAGTATCCGTACCATAAACTCCCATCCTTTCTGCCAGCGGCATTTTTAACGCCAGACAAAACTCCGGTGAAAAAGAAACCTGCATAATACATTTCTCTGACTCCGCTGCTTTTCTCAGTGCTGACAGACCACCGCCTTCTTCTGCATTTTTTTCAGGTGCATCTCCATCATTCGTTATCCGGATGCTGTATTCATTTGCACCTTTGTCTATCTTCACCAGAACCGTACTGCCATGGGCGTGTCTGGCACAATTTGTCACACATTCACGGATCGCTCTGTCTGTCAGCAGCCTGTAGGAGGGATGCTGAGGTAAATTTCCGCTGATCTGAACATAAATTCCAAGCTCTTCTGCATGCCTGATCGTATCCGCGCATAATTCTTCCATATTCTCAACAGAAGAATCTGTAAGAATATAGACCAGATGCTTTAATGCAGATAACTGTTTATCCATTTTATCCTGCTTTTCTTTTCTTTCCAATATCCTGCGTATTGACAGAAGGCTTCGGCCAAAATTGTCATGAACCTGCATTTTCATGGCAAGTGTCTCCTGCTCTCTTATTTTATCTCCTATTTTTTCATACATTTCCTCCAGCTTATGATTCAGGATTTCCAGCTTTTCATTATTTGCTCTGATCTTTTCACCATTGTAATAAATTTCTGATACATTAACTGCCACTGTCTGCAGATATCCTGCACAATCCGGCTCCTGCAGACGATATTCCTGAAACATCCAGACGGAAGCATCCGGAAAATAAAATACATTACTGTCGCTGCTTAATCTGCGAAGTCCCTTTGCTTCGGATCCTCCATCTATTACTTTCCGCAATACCTCATAATCCTGCAGATAGGAGCCTGTCATTATCCTGCTCAGCTCCTGCATCTTGGTATTGCACAAAACGATCCTTCCAAGCGGATCCGAAAAACACACCCCGCAGGGAACATCATCAACAGCTTCATTCACAGACCAGTAAGACAGAGAATGATGATATCTGCGTCTCTCTCTCCAGATTGCTCTGAAAAGATAAAACACCAATACCACCATCGCTGCCATCAAAACGCTGACCGGACACCCCCGGAGCATTGGCTGATATGCGCTTTCCCCATGACAATATCTGTGATCATTCATCAGAGATCCCATAAGCATAAAAGAAACTGCAAAAACAGTCACTGCTGTTATAATTTTCTTTTTCCCGTAAAAACAGGTTATCCTTATCAACAGAAGGATCAATTCCAGAATCAGGCAGATTTCAAGAAGGATCATCAGAAAATCCTGCATTGCCATACTGCATTCCGCAAAATCAGTCATCTTCCGCCTCTCTTTCTGCATACGATACATCCGATAAACCATTCGTTTTCATCTTCCTGCTGCACATCTAATTCCGGTCTTTCTGACATTAATCCCCGCAGATCTTCTTCTGCTACAATATGAACTGAAATACGCAGAGCATCATCGATCTGCGACACACGATAAAAAACAGACTGCATTGTATCAAACAATCGTTCCACAAGCCATTCAAAGGTATCATAGCATTTCAGTATATCATCTGCATTCAGCTGCACTTCACCATTTTCGACATAATAAGCCGCCCGGATCTTACATAATTTTAAGCTGTCACAGGATTCCGCCAGACTTTGTCTGAGATCCTCCATCGTAAGCAGATTTCCATCTGATGCATATTGTGTCAATACCAGATTTTTTCTTCTCTTTAAATATGTACCAACAACCACGATCTTTCCCAGGATCCGGTCATAGTGTTCCCTTGACTCCGTTCTTTCCAGCTCATCCATCAGCTGTGACAGCAATTCCAGCTGCCCAGCTGTCTGATTCTGTATCATGTTCAGCAGCCGGTTCTGTTCTTCTGTTTTTCTCCGCTCAGCCTCTTTCTGATAGGTTTTCTGCAGCAGACGATTTCTGGCAGTCAGCTCCTCCTGCTGTTCCCTGATATCCTGATACTGATCCAGAAGCACCGAAATATCTTCTGACCAGAACAAATGTCCTCCTCTTATAGGAATATGGTTGATCCGGATTCCCTGTTCCTGTACAGCTGATCTGTTTATTACAATTTTACGCAGTTCCGGTGACAGCTCCGGAAAATCACCGGAATGATAATAACGCTGAAAAGAATCATCCGTAATCTCTGCATCCAGTCCTCCGGAGGTCTGGAATAATTCAAAATATCGATTATTTGTCTGTATCAGGCCGCATAATATACACCCCTGATAAATTGCCGCCATTAAAAGGCAGCATACTGCTGTCATATCCCCGGCAATTGTTTTGATCAGGGGCAGACGGAGTAAATTCCCGATATTCCATCCCAGCAGCAATATTCCCGGAATGACAGGCAGCCAAAATTGCTTCCTTCCCGGAATCCTGCTTTTTCTGATCAGCATAATTTCCATCCATATCAGGCAAAATATGATCCATCCCTGGATCACTATAAAAAGAATACCATAGCTGTAATCTCTGTCCGAAAACGGAGGCCGCCCGGAAAACCGAAACACCAGCTGATGCAGGTCATTTGTAAAAACACTGATGATCAAAACCACCGCAAAAGCAAGCAAGGCAATAATTTTTCTGACTGTTTTCTCTCCATCCTTTTCCCCTAGAAACATCGCTGCTGCCAGTCCAAGGACCGGGATCAGGATCATCGGGATATAATACAGATACCAGCAGATATGTTCTCCAAGCGGATCATGAAAAATATGAAATTTTACTGTCCGTACAAAAAACCAGAAGACCATCAGACAGCCAATTGCAGTCAGACATCTGCGCGTTTTTCTATGCACTACATGCTTTTCCAGATAAATCACCCAGGCACAATACATTCCCAGATAAATACAGTTACGACACTGATCTGCGAGATTTCTCATAAAAACATTTTCCGGTCTTCCCAGCCTGCAGAAATACGCCAGAAATACACTTATCAGGATTCCTCCATACGACAGTGCCCTTTTTTTATTGTATGTCATGAAAATTCCTCTCTCATTAATACATCCCTGTGACAAGTATACTATAAAACTCTATTTTATTATATAGTTTTCAGATAAATCATCCATTCTCAACCCTGTTGTCACAAACAGAGTGAACAATTCTGTCCACTCTGTCTATCATCACTCAAAATGGTCTTGGCTGGCCACAGTATTCGCAGAACCTTCCGGTATTCTCTGCACCGCACTGACATTTCCACAAACCGCCGGGCTGCTGCATTCCATTGTTTATATGCATTCCGGACTGCTGCATTCCACTATTCATGTTCATTCCGGGCTGCTGCATTCCACTGTTCATATTCATCCCAGGCTGCTGCATTCCACTGTTCATGTTCATTCCGGACTGCTGCATTCCAGCCGCATTTGGTGTCAAAGCGGCTATGATCTGATGACCTGTCTGCTCCACTTCCATCAATTCGCCTCTGTTATCGCTGCTTATGGAAAAAGTATTCAGACGAAAATCCATATCATCAAACCATGGAGTTTTTACTTTAATACGCATAGTATAATCAAATTCATACTTATATACCGGTGGCTGATAGCTTACGGTTTCTCCATCCTTTGTTGTATATGTTTCCTCGTTCTGCTGTCGCTCTACATCAACTCTGCACTGCACAACAGCGGATAAAGGAACTATGTCCGGATTTTCATTGACATCCAGCTTCCGTGCAACAGTAAAATTCCCCTTATTATCATCAATAAAAACATTATAATTTCTGGTATTGATCTGACGGGTTATACAAAAATCCATTACGGCTTTTTTGTTTTTTTCACGATATTCCAGTTGACGTTTGATATCCTCTACCGTACTGTGCCGCCGGTCTTCAAACCATGGTGATAATTTTTTTGCACAATCCTTACACAGATTTCCGTCATCCAGTTTTCTGTTTCCCAATAAACCTATTTTCTCTCCGCAGATATCACAGATCTTCTTATCAAATAAACCCATACCCTATCCTCCTTCTTTTTATAGTTGTGTTTTTGTTTATCTACATTATGCGTGAATGCTTCAATATTTGCACTAGCACCTCTGACAGTAACTGAATTCATCTTCATATCAATGTCAGGATCATAAGGCTCGTATCTGAAAATCCTGTCCGTTTCTATATGTTCAGGATATGCCGTATGGGATACTCTCTGCCAGACACAACCGTCCCCATCCCACCTCCACATTCGGATACTCCTCATATCCGCCCACACTCTGTGCGCCTTTCCTCAGATACGCCTTCACCTTTTCCCCATAAAGAAACGGATCATTTCCTTTCACGATCCCCCATTCCATAAGCAGAGCTGCGCTTCCGCTGACAAAGGGTGCCGCAAAGGAGGTTCCGGTGACAGTGGCGTAGCCTCCGCCGGGAACCGGGGCGGAGATGGATACACCGGGAGCTGCGAGGTCAGGCTTCCGGATCGGCAGGAACTGACTTCCCCTTCCGGAAAAATCTGCGTAGGCATTCTGTCTGGAATCATAAGCTCCAACAGAAATAACTTTTCCAGCAGTGGAAGGAATCGTCAGGGTTCCCACTGCCCGTGGAGAATAAAACCCGGTTCCACGATTCAGTACATTTCCGCCCGGCAACCAGAGGAAATACTGGCCGGAACGCACATGTTTTCCACTTAAAAGAACTTTCCAGACACCGCTGTCCACATAATTACCTTCAGGAATGAAATCTATGTAGATTTCCTGGGACAGCTGATATGGACCGGGTTTTCCATAATAGATCAGAAGCTCTGTATTTTCCAGCAGATGCCGCTGGGGGCCCAGCCGTTCATATAATGGGCCAATCTGTTCTCCAGACGGACTTTCCAGATAAATTTCCATCTCATCTTCATAATCCTTCCATAACTGTACATTTAATGTGGGCTCAAAAGCTCCCACTGCCAGCTGGATTTCTTCTGTTTTCCCCTGCTGCAGGATTCCTCCTGCATGCCAGGGCTGGCTGCCGTTATTTCCGGTTCCTGTAACGATCACAGTCCGCCCCATGGCCGCAACTGTATCAATATAGTTTTCCAGAAGGGAATCCCCTCTGTGTGTTCATTATAACTAGGGGAAAATTACTGTAAAAAAATTTGCAGTCTTTACACTGCCTGTTTTTCTACCGGATAAGGCGACTGATACTTAAATACAATATCAATGCTCTTATCTCCATTCACAACAATTTTTTCAATCAATTCTGTCACAATTTCTCTTGTCACTTCGGATAATGTTCCATACTTGATAAATTTCTCTATCCAGTTTTCATAAGATTCTTCTGCCTCTCCAAAGCTGTCTTTCTCTTGTTCTGCCAACTGAATCTTCGCCCTGATATCTTTATCCTGCTTTTCATATTCTGCCTTATAGGAGAGATATTCTTCTTTATCCAGAACACCATCTACATAATTTTCGTAAGTTTTCTTTTTATACTTTTGGACAGCCGCAAGTTCTTTTTGTAACCGTTCAATCTGCTGGTCTGCTTCTGCACATCGTCTCTGCACCTCCTTCTTCCTATCTGCTACTTTTAATATTTCATCCTTATCACTTTCTTTCAGTGCCAGTTCCGCTTGTCTTTGGATTTCATTTTTTACAATAGAATCCAATACTTCTTTTTTAATGAAATGAGAATAACAAACTGTGTTTCCTTTTTTGTGATAGGTACCGCACTCATAACCGTCCCGACAAGTAACCCTCTGGAAATTATATCCGCAATCTCCACAAACAATAATTCCTGCGTATGGATTTACCTTTCTCACTTCGCTATTAAATCCCGGTGTCCGTGTTCTTTTCTTCATAAGTTCCTGTACCTGCTCAAAAGTATCTTTGCTAATAATTGCTTCGTGCATTCCTTCCACAATATACTGCTGTTCCTCTGGAATATATTGATACTTTTCCACTTTATAGGATATCTTTTCTGATTTATGCTGTACCATAGCCCCTGTATAAACTCTGTTTCGCAAAATTACATTGATCGTAGGATATGCCCAGCCCTTTGCACCCGCTTTTTCTAATGCATTGGCATATTTCAATCCCTGCACCTTTCTCTTATACTCTGACGGTGTCAGAATTCCTTCCTGATTCAGTTTCTTTGCAATACCATCCCTGGAATATCCTTCCAAACTCATATAAAAGATTCTCCGTACCACTTTAGCTGCTTCTTCATCTACAAGAAAATGATGCTTATCTGCCGGATCTTTTACATATCCATATGGGGCAAACCCAGACATAAACTGTCCCCGTTTCTTCTGGGCGGTCAATGCACCTCTGATTTTCTTAGATATATCACGACTATACATATCATTAAACAACGTCTTAAACTGTGCCAATTCTTCATTACTGTGATGAACAGAATCCACGCCATCCAAAATTGCAATATAACGCACACCCAAAGATGGAAAAACACGCTCAATATAGTTACTGGTTTCAATATGTTCACGCCCAAGCCGGGAAATATCTTTCGTAATAACGCCTTGAATTTTCCCTTTGTAGATATCCTCCATCATCCGCTGAAATTCCGGTCTATTCGCAAAATAAAGCCCCGAATAACCGTCATCAATATAAATATCTGCGATTTCCAGATCCTCTGATTTAGTCACATACTCACGAATCAGTTTCATCTGATTTTCAATACTCTCACTAACTTTATTCTCTCCATCATCCTTCGACAGACGACAATATACACCCATCTGATACATCATATCACCCCATCTTTCTCAAGTATTCTATCTGGTGAACTCTCTACTGAAGCAAACTTAAAATATATATCTATTTTCTGCTCTGGATATACATAAATTTTATCAACTAACTCCACAAGCGCTTCTCTGGTAAGCTGCTTTACCGTTATTCTTCTGCGATTAAAGTGCTCCAACCATATCTTTGTTTCATTGACCGCCGCCCGCTGCCTTTGCTCTTCATGGTTCAGTTCTGATAATTCTTTTTGATATTTCTGATTCTCTGTTTCATACATCTGTTTTAATTCCAGATATTCCTCTTTGGAAAGTACTTCATCCATAAACTGTTCATATGCTCGTTTCCGGTATTCCAGATTTCTTTCTATTTTTGCCTGCAATTTTGCAATTTTACCATCCAGTTCCGGCTGTTTCTGTCTGATCTGAGTTTCCAGATTCTTCATATCCATCTTCATCTGTTTCAATTGCTGGTTGATTGCAAATACAACCAGTTCATCCAGCTTTTCAAATGTAATATGATTCAGCTCACAGTAATTCTGCCCCTGCTTCTGATGAAAACCACACATATATCCGTCATAGTCTTTATGAGATGCCAGATAACGTTTTCGCATGGCTGTTTTACATTTCCCACAAAAGAGCAGTCCCACATATTTATGTGGTTCATTGTTTTTATCAAAATAGGAAACTCTGCGCCCCTTTCTTATTTGCTGAACCCTATCAAACTCTTCTTTAGAAATGATTGCCTCATGTGCATCCGGCACCAGCTCCATTTCTTCCAGGGGAATTGCCTTTTTGTATTTCAGCTTATAAGACGGTCTTTCATGTTTCCGAATCACAACCGCCCCAGTATAGACCGGATTCTTTAAAATTCCACTTACAGTAGACGATGTCCACAGACCTTTTCCCGAATCCCATACATAATTGGTTTTTAAAACTTCCTTTTTATATTTTGCGGGACAAGGGATTTCATCTTCATTCAAAGTCCTGCAAATAACCGTACAGCCAAATCCATTTTGATACATTCTGTAAATTCTTCGAACAACCTCGGCTGCATAAGGATCAATTTCCAGATGATTATGAATTGTTTTACTTTTCACATATCCAAAGGGGGGCTGTTTCGGAGTATATTCGCCCATACTTCTTTTGGTCTGAATCGTTGTCTTAATCTTTCTGGATGTATCTCTCAAATACATATCATTCAGCAAAGTTTTTATTTCTAACATTTCATCATAAGTTCCAACGGCTGAATCATAATTATCCAGAATCGAAACAATCCGAATCTGTTTCTCCGGGAAATATTTGCCTAGATAATAGTTGGTATCAATATGTTCTCTTCCAAGTCGAGATACGTCCTTAAAAATCACCATATTGATAACACCAAGCTCAATATCTGCCAGCATCCTCCGAAATTCAGTTCTTTCAAAATTACTTCCAGAAGCCCCATCGTCTACATAAACTTTTTTCTCTGCAATATCTTTATTCTCTGCAATATAATCTCTTGCCATCTGAATCTGAGAGTGAATACTATTGCTGTATTCACCCTCTTTATTTTGCTCTTCAATGGAAATTCGGCAATAAATTCCTGCCTGATACATTCTATCCCTCTTTTCATCGGTCTTGCGTAGTCATTGTCTTTAATTGTCTTTATTTTACAACAAGAACTTAAGAAAATCAACCTGCAATTTTTCGTTCAGTAAGATTCTGAATGCACTGGATCAATGTCTTTTCCCCATTAAAATGCACTCGAATCTGATATCCTGCATGTTCATAGCTTACATTCTCTTTTTGGATTTCTTTTTTTGTATCCAGAACTTCTACAGAATCAAATAACGTATTCATGCTATATGCCTCCTTCAGCATACAGTTCTCTCTACATCCTATGCCGGCAGGATTGTACAAAAGTTCTGTATGAATTGAATTCGGCTTTCGAAAGCCTGATTACATTCTAAAATTATTCTGCACCAATCACATTGAATTGAAATTGACCGCAGATTGAGTTTTTAAGATTCATTTTCTTCCTATACAGTATCAATTCCTATTGTCCGGAACATTTGTTCGTGTTATAATAAAAAGACTTTAAGAATATAAAACACGAAAACCAAAGGAGGGATTTCTGATGGAACGATGTGATTTTTCTTCTATTAGCACATGCCTAAAAAATCAAATCAGTGAAAGCAATCAGATGAACCAACCTGATTTTTTATACGAATTATTTGAAGATTTTATGAATGATCCGATAAATGAAGATTTTTCTATGGATAATGGTCTAATTTGCCGCTGGATAACCGGACAAGCAAAAATCAGTCCCAAAATAACCTCATATTATGCAAAACCCAGCAATCAGAAAAAACTGGCAACAACCATTCAGCGGAACTTACTTCCCTTAATGGCAGACTGCAACATGGTTATACAGGACATTTACACGTTATTCATACAGGACGATACGATTTCGGATACAAAAAAGCAGGAACTTGTATCTCTATATAAACCTTCTGATTCAAGGCTGTTGTTTTTAGCAAAAGTACTTTCTTTTGGTATGGAACGGCAATTTATTAAACGTGATACAAGAAATCAAAAACTGATTGCAGGAGGTGTTCTATCTCCGATTGTTCTGGATTACATTATGGACAGCGAAGTCCCAAAACCATGCCGTCATTTTCTAGGAAGAGAAGAAGAACTGGATGAACTCCATACTTTGTTTGAAGAGAACCGACATATATTTCTTTATGGAATTGCCGGAATTGGAAAAAGCGAGCTTGCTAAAGCCTATGCAAAGCAATACAGAAAACAGTACACCAATATTCTCTATATGGAATACACCGGTAATCTATATCAAGATATTGTAGACATGGATTTTATTGATGATCCACCAGAAATCAGTGAGCAGGAACGTTTTCAAAGACATAACCGTTTCTTACGCTCTTTGAAATCTGATACACTGCTGATCATAGACAATTTTAATGTCACATCCACACAGGACAGTTGCCTGTCAGTCGTATTAAAATACCGTTGCCGGGTTTTATTTACAACCAGAAGCCAACTGTCTGAATACTGTAGTTTTCAATTAAAAGAACTGAAAGATATACCCACTCTTTTTCAACTGACATCTGTATTTTATTCAGAAGCAGAGGAAAACCGGGCAATCGTAGAAAAAATCATAGAAACTGTACACTACCATACTTTTGCTGTCGAACTGGCAGCCAAACTTCTGGAAAATGGAATTTTAACTCCAGAGCAATTATTGATAAAACTTCAAGAGGAAAAGGCTTCTCTTCATAATGAAGATAAGATTAAAGTAATGAAAGATGGTCAGAGCAAAAAAGCCACCTATTACAACCATATCCATACCCTGTTTTCGTTATACTCCTTATCACGGAAACAGCAGGATATTATGTGCAATATGTGTTTTATGCCTTCATCTGGTATTTCTGCCCGTATATTTTCCAAATGGCTGGAGCTGCCTACTTTAAATGACGTGAATGATCTGATCGAGACAGGTTTTGTACAGTCAAGTCTCCGGCATACTATTTCTCTGCATCCAATGATTCAGGAAATTGCAGTTTCCGAGACCGCACCTTCTGTTACAAGCTGCCACACGTTATTGGATTCTCTGCAAAAAATATGTTTGATGCATGGCATTGAAGTTAGCTATTATAAAAAATTATTTCAAACAGTAGAAAACATCATGCTTTTCATTGAAAAGGACGATATTCCCCAATACCTGTTATTTTTAGAAGATGTTTTTCCATATATGGAGAAGTACCACTATCAAAAGGGTATGAAAAAAATCATCCAGGAACTACAGCATTTTATAAAAGCAAATACTTACGGGACTGCATCTGACCGTGCCTTACTATTGGATTATCAGGCAACTCTGGAACCCAAAACAGAAAAAGCGATAAAATTAGAAAAAGAAGCACTTGCTCAAATAAAAGAAACCACAAAAGAAAATGCCCACCTGGTTTCCAACCTCCATTCCAATCTTGGAGGGCTTTACCGAATCAACGGACAACTTGATCTCGCTAAAAGGCACATGAAAATGGGTATCTCTCTTTTACAACAATACCAGCTTCTTTATACTAATGACAGTATTCCTCAGATTAATAATTATGCTGTCCTCTTAATTGAAATACAAGAACCTGACCTTGCCCTGTCTGCTCTTCAGAAATTAGCACAGATTATCAAAGAATATAATTCAAACCACTGTTTGGATTATGCCCAGGTACAGGAATCCCTTGGAAGTATCTGCCTGATCACTGCAAATATTTCGCAAGCGAAAACCCATTTTAAAAAAGCCTTGAAAATTTATGAGGATATATGGGCAGACGAACCCGAATTGATTGAAGAAAAATATCAAGCAATTCAAGAATTGTATCCACAAGCTGGAATTGCTCTGGCAAAAAGTATTCTTCTCACCAAGCACTAACGGTTCCTACAAACACTTGTAAAATATATTGCCTCAATAATGTAAACGCCTAGTTTTGAGATACACTCCAAGACTAGGCGCTTGTCCATTTCCATTTTTTCTTAGACATGGAGCGTTTACATAAGGATCACTTTTCTTTTTTTGACACTTTTCGCTCCTCCTATCTCAAATTTTTTATAGTCTAGGTATATTGCCTTCATCAATGCCTGAGAACTTGTAAATATGCTCCTCTGCTTGTTCAATCTGCGATACATTACAATCATCTCGTCATCAACCTACTGTTTGATACAATATGTCAAATGCATAGTGGCTCAGTTCTATTAGAAATTTATATCTCTAACTCCGCACCAATTCTAAAATTCCTTTTGAAAGGCGATATACTTTATCAACACTTTCCAGTTCTTTATACTTATGCGTAATAAAAACGATAGTCTTATTTTTTAATTCACTATGTAATAACTCACGTAAAGCTTCATTTGATTCAACATCAAATCCTTCTGTAGCCTCATCCATAAGTAAAATGTCTGCATTTTTCAGCAGAGCCCTAGCTACAGCTATCTTTTGTCTTTCTCCTCCAGAAAGTTTTGCACCATCTTGTCCAATTTTTTGTCCAAATCCATGATCCAATTTTTCAATAAAACCTAAAGCACCACTTTTTCTACATGCTTCAACAACTGCATCTCTTGACGCCTTTCCATCGATATTAACATTCTCCTCTATAGTCCCTTGGAATAGATATGGCCTTTGGCTTATAACCGCAATTCTATTTCTCATATCTTGTATATCCATCAATTCCACAGGAGCTCCATACAATTTTATTATTCCTTTTTGTGGCCGGTAGAATCCCGCCAAAAGGTTCAAAAGTGTTGATTTGCCACTTCCATTTTCTCCTACGATCGCAATTCGTTCCCCTTTTTTTACACATAGTGAAATACCATTTAAAATAGGGTGTCCTGGTTCATAACCAAAGACAAGATTTTTTACTTCAAAAACCATATCCCTATCTTGATAAATTTTCTCAGGTTTCATTTCACATAATTTCATTTCCAATTCTTCCGGTTGTCCCCATAACTCAAAAAGACGTTTTGCCGATGGCTCAATTTGCGCAAAATAATATTTAATGTTTATCAATGCTGAAATTGGATTTACAACATATGCACTATATGTAATAAAAGCAAATGCTCCGCCTATAGTGAATTCTCCTTTTATTATAAAAAGCCCACTTAATATATATAATAACGCATTTACAACCGTGTCTATTACTACAACACTGACAGTACTATATTCATCTAGCATTGCGTTCTTTTTATATGAATCCATCAAATCTTTTTGCAGACCTTCAAATTGAGATTTTTTTACCTGAAACAGATTCCAGAGCTTCATTTCATGAATTCCATTTATACACTCGGCAAACCAACTCATAAACTTTCGTTTATCCTCAATCCACTGTTCAAACACTTCCCGTTTCTTGTTTGCACAATAGGACACTATTATAAATTTCAGTGGAATAATTGCTTCTATCAATATTGCTAATTTCCAGTCTAATAAGGACAGCCCAACTACTCCTCCTATTATTTGGAGAATTGATGATATAGAAAACTGAGTAATCTGATCCACAACAGATGACACATTATCAATATCCATACCAATTGTATTTATAATCTCTGCACTTCCTCTTTCAGCAAAATACTGTATTTTCATCCTATTGATTTTCCAGTAAGTCTTTTTATAGAGAGAATGTGTAAACTGATTATGTACATTTGAAAATAATTTTGTTTGGATTATATTTAACTCTTGCTGGGTTAAAGAAATTATTATTAATATAACAGAAAATAAAAGAATGTATTTCATGTTTTTCTGCAATATACCACAATCTGTTATTTGTCTTATAAGCAGTGGGTGTATAAACGTTATGAATGATGAACCCAAAAGGCAACAGATAATCCCTGGAAAATACTTTTTATATTCACACAACATTTTACAAATTCGATACCATGTTTTCCCATTTTCTCTCATATCCAATTGCCATCCTCACTATTCGTTAAGCAAAATATTGACAAACAAGCTCATATATATCCTCTATATTGTAAGTGATTCCTATTCGATCTTCTGCATACAATTCATACATATTATTTTTACGCACAATATACATATCTATATCTGATGCCTTACTACTTTCAAATATTTCTTCCTCTTGATTCAAAAGAATAATATCAGGTTCATAAGCTATATATACTGTATAAAGGATATCGTTCAATGACTCATTGGAATCGTCATAATATTCTAAAGGAATTACATTTTCATCTAAAGGATTTTTCTGCAGATTTATTGCGTAATAACCGTTCTGACTAAACATCACTTTTAGCTGTATCATTTCCTCGTAATCTAAATCAATACCGGCAATTACCGGTATCTCTATATTGGTTTTATCCCTTATTACATTTTCTAGTATATCCGGATAATCAGATTTATGCGTTGCTATAGTCATCAAAAAGTCCATAACATCATCAAATCCTGCTGTGGGCTTTCTGTTTAAATATGTAGCAATATGTCCAGTGACAACAGGAGCCGCATAACTATTGGCTTGATTTACGATCCCATTCCACGAAAAATTTGCTATAATAGAATTCTCAATATTATAACCTTTTTGTTCTTGAAACAGAATTTGACCATTTCCCAAAAGACCATAACGATCCTGCCTGACACCAAAAACACCTGGATATGCAGCTGGATAAGTCTTTATATTTCTGTTATGATATGCTGCTACTATAATCGCATCAGCATCAAGTAATCTTTTTATTTGAATCCATAAGGGTTTAATATCAAAATAATTGATTGTTCCAAGACTCATGTGAATTAACTTTATTTTATTTTGAATACACCATTCCAAAGCTTCCAGCAAAACTGTGATCTGTGTTGTTCCTGCAGAGTCAGTCACATTCAAGTCCCATAATTCTATATCACTACATATGCTTGTGATAATTCCGACGCATACAGCGCCATGGAATGATTTATCGTCTTTATACTCACTTGGATCGCATTTAGAAGCCAAAAAAGATTTATGAACAATCCTTTGATTCCTGTTATTTCTCATATGATAAGGTATACCGTTATCAATCAATGCGAGCTTAATCATTTGCACTATTCCTATTCTTACCTGTTATATATCCAAGCCAAATATCGCATATTTATTATTCTCATGATAAACCTTGTAATTCTATGGTCAATAAAAATTCAAGTGTCGCTGAACCCTAATATGCTTCTCCAATCACACTGCCATCATAAGCATTGATCACATAAGAAAGCTCCTGTAGAGAATTTCCACCAATACTTTCCCTGACAGTAAAAATCCATGCTGGAACCAACCATGCGTGTTTCGGCTCCTGATAGGCTGTGGTATAAGTATACTGCAATTTTGCGTTTACCACATCATACTCCAGTGCGGTAGTGTCGTTGGCAGACTGGCCTTTTCCGGAATACCAATAAAAAATCTGATCTGTCAGCTTTGCCTGTATTTTTTCAAAAGGCAGAAGCTTTGTATTTTCCGTCACCGTACAGACTTCTTCCGATATCCCATCCCATTTAAAATATTTAATTCCTTCCTCTGTTATCAGAATAGAGATTGTTTCTACCTGGAACGGAGGCACATAACTATCCACTGTTTCTTCCGCAACCACGCCATCAGGAACTGAAGTAATACCCTCTACACTTTTCGAAAAACAATACAGATATCCCGGTAATCCTCTATCCAGATCTCCCTGCCACAAAGCATCACTACCAAGTCCCAGACCATTGCGCTCTGAACATGCGCCATTCGGGAACCACACGGTACGATCAGAATCTACAAGGCCCATTCCATCGATACCTAAATCCTCTAAAACTTGTTCTGCCTGTTCCTTTCCATCTTCCTCTGTAAAGGTGATCTTGTCCATGCACTTTCGATACGCATCTGCCAGTTCATGAAATTTCTCTGTATAGCCGTTGGTATCCATGCCAAAGCTACTGTAATACTCACTCTGCATTTCCTCAGTTTCTATTGTTTCTTCTTCTATAAAATTAGAACCCTCCATCCAGAGAAAACTACTGTCATTGTCAATTTCCTGATTATACCGCTCTGCTTCTATATATGCCTTCCTGTCCTCGCCCACATCTGCAGTAAAATAATCCTCTGTATCTGTGTTTTCCAATTCAGTACTCATCCAACTCCGTGCCGCTTCCACACCGTGATCCTCTGTTTTTTTTTGAAATTTTATCTCCATCTTTTCCGGTGCAGACGCTTCATCCGGTGCAAGCTCCATCCCCTCTCGGGTTGCGTTTTGAATCCCTGCAATCGATGTAGAATATGCTGATTGCAAGTAACTTCCTTCCTTGCTGGAAATCCTGTCTAACACTTCCTGATACGCATCCTTTGTCACCATCTGTGGCATATATAGTTCCTCACCGTCCGTAAAATAATCAATCAATCCATTCAGTTCTTCCTGCGTTAACTCGTGATTTTGCATCTCTATGACTGGAAGATTGCCAATGCTTTGTTCGCCCAACTTAATATCTGCCTGGATAACCACACGGTCGTTGCTTTTCTTTTCTTCAAATTTCCAATGCGTTGGAACATTTGTCTCTCTCTTTTCTCCTTTTTTAAGAGGTTCACAGACAGCCGCCTCGCTAATCCCATCCACTTTGCTGACTACCGAACTCTCCTCTGGTGTTTCCTGACAGCTGGAAAGAATAATACACAACGCACCTACCATAATTGCTAAAACACTTTTTTTCATTTTTCCTCCATATATCTTATAGAATTGTCGCTTTTTCACGAAACTTCAATTATAAACTCTTTAACTTATAAATACCTTCCTGACACTATTAACGTTTTCGTATATTTTTTAGAAACAGACTACCTTATTTATTTTCCCATATTCTTTCCCCCGTATTTTTATTTTATCTGCGTCAGGACACCTGCATCCATCTCACAGATCGTATCGCAGAGCCATTCGATCTCCAGCATGTTATGTGCTGCGATAAGAATAGTCTTCCCTCGTTCCTTTAATCCCCGCAAAAGCTCGCAGACCTCTCCTGCCCCCTGCTTGTCCAGACCATTAAAAGGCTCGTCCAATATCAAAAGCTCCGGATCTTCCATGATTGCCTGTGCGATACCAAGACGTTCACGCATTCCAAGAGAATACTGTCCTACCTTCTTTTTAGACAGAGGATCAAGCCCTAGGGCACGCATCGTCGCCCTCACATCGTCATCGGAAATACGGTGTTTCAGAGACGCCAGTCTCTTTAAATTCGCAAAACCGCTGAGATCCAGAAAGAAGCCAGGGTTTTCAATGATAATGCCTACGGAATCTGGAAAGTCCAGCTCCTTCCCGATCTGTTTTCCCCCTACGAGCACTGTGCCGCTCTCAGGTTGTAAAAATCCACAGATGCATTTAAACATTACGGTTTTCCCTGAACCGTTAAACCCCATAATCCCATGAATCTTCCCTTTTTCAAAATCATGGGTAATGTTCTTTAATACTTTTTCTTTTTGAAAGGATTTTGTCAGTCCCTTCAACCTGATTGCATATTCCATTTTGCCCTCCATTTATTCGTTTGTCTGCGTAAAAGAGAAATTATAGCCCTTAATTCGGACGGCTGACAAGCCGATCAGCGCTATGATTAATATTGCAAATATGAACATGCTCATCCCGATCCCTGGCAGGTAATCATAACCAAAGCTGTGCATGGGAAAGGTAGCTTGGTTCAACGGAGACAGCCAGCCGCAGAACACGTTCGCCCTATATTCCTGACTTTCTGTAAAATGAAACAGTTTCCGGAAAACATCTGGGTTCAGCAGGAGCCCATACAGACTGACTGCAAAAGCACCGATCACCCCTGCCATATTTCCCGCAGCCAGATTTAAAAACAACATGAGAACTGCGATAAAAAGAGTATATAAAAGTACAAGTCCAAACACTATTGCTGCGCACATATAAGGAGTTGAGCTTTCCATTGTTTTTATGGAAACAGGAACGGTTATGCTCTCCCCACCGCCATAGCCCAACATTGCCGCTGTTTCGCTCCACACATTTCCCGTAAAGGAAAAGGGAGCTCCCATAATTCCAAGCATCACAGCCAAAAAAATATTATAGATCACAGTCGCCAGGATCACATAGATAATCTGACCCGCAAGCCATATCTTCCGTTTTGTGCGTACAAGCCAATACGGAGTTGCCTGACTGATAAATGGCATGTCCGCAAAGAGCAGGATTAAAAGCAGGGAGGACAGCATAACAGAGGATGCATCCCCATATGTCCAAATAAACGGCTCGAATACCTGAAGGATTGTCTCATATTTTATCGCATGGGAAATAATCTGATCCGACAGCATCAGACATAATATAGCTGCCAAAATAAAGGTCATCCAGATCCTCGGACTTTTTTTCCATCCATAGAAATTCTGGCCTGCAATCCAAAAAGCCTGTTTAATATCACGCATACCGCAACCTTCTTTCTATTGCGCACATAAAGATCAGTGCCGTTAAAAAACTTCCAACCGCTAATATAGCAATGCAGAAGATATCATTGTAGTAAATAGACGCCGCCCAATAGCGGGGACTCAGAAAGAATGCTTTTTGATAGTAACGCTCCTGAAATACGGTCAGGACATAATAAAGAATAAAAGGAACGGCATAGGACATATAGCGATTTTTTGTTATGACAGCCGACGTACCGCCAATTAGCGCCCAAAAAGCGCCATTTAAAAACAATCTCAGAAAGCTTACCGCCGTTCTGCCCACAAGCACTGCCATCTCATAATTTCCGTCAATCAGAGAAGGATACTGACCGAACCTCAGTATACAGATTACAAGAAGGAACACCATGGCTAAAAAAGCTGTCAAACCTCCGGAGACCAACAATCCTGCTGCTTTTCCTACGAGATACTGTTTTCTCCCTGAACGGATATAACTGAACAGAAAAAAACGACTGTGCAGCTCAGCCTCCGTATTCTCTCCACCCGCAAAAGCAACAGCAATGGGAACAAACAGAAGCATATTAACGCTGTTCATACAATAGGTGTATGCTACGAACCAGCCTGGTCCTTCTGCAGATCCGCCTGCATTTATGATCTTCTGCAACATCTCATGCTCAGACATCAGGGTAGCCGAAACGATTAGAAAAATCCCCAAAATAAAGCGAATGCTTCGAATATTGTTTTTTATGTCCGTTGCCAACACATTTCTCATACGCTTTTCTCCTCACTTCAAACAGCTATAGACTTGATTTTTTTATTTTTATAAAATCCTAGTTTTTTGCAATAATATCACTATTTGTATAAAACTACACTCCTTATCAAACAACAGTTAAGGACTTGCAAAAACTGTTGTTCCTACTGAAAGCATTGCAACAGCTGTAAAAATTGATAATATTTTAAATTTTCTATTATTCTAAGTTCTACAAATACATAAGCCGCCAGTTAAGTACGATTAGTTTTATTATAATTCAATAAATTCCATCCAACTTTCCACATTTTATTGTACAATTTTACCATTTATATAATAACATGTCAACATTTAATGAACGTTTATAACCAAAAAATGCAGGGCTATAAAAAACTAAAGAAATTGCTCTATTTTACAAAATTATATCCTATTTTTCAATTCCAACTCAATTTTCCCTCAATGTCTTTTTCCTCCAACTTTCGTATGCTTATCTCACAGCAAAGCAGTACCACACCGGTACAGCCTGCTGAATTAATCAATACGAAAATGGAGGTGTTTTTTATGCGAGAACTCAGAAACACAAAAATCATTGCTGTAGATCACGGCTACGGCAACATGAAAACAGCAAATACCGTCACACCAACCGGAATCAAAGCCTATGAAACAGAACCCATCTTCACCGGGAATATTCTGGAATATAACGGCATTTACTACCGGATTGGCGAAGGACACAAAGAATTTATCCCAGATAAAGCTATGGACGAAGAATATTATCTTCTAACTCTCATGGCGATTGCAAGGGAACTGAATGTCTTTTCCATCCGTGAAGCAGACGTTCATCTGGCTGCCGGGCTTCCTCTGACATGGATCAGAAACCAGAGAGAAGATTTCCGTTCCTATCTGCTCCAGAATCCAGAAGTCCATTACCGATTTAACAGCAAAGAGTATCATCTCCGTTTTGTGGGATGCAGCCTTTACCCGCAGGGATATCCGGCTATCGTAAACCGACTTGGAGATTTCAAGGGGACAAATCTTCTTGCAGATATCGGCAACGGAACCATGAACATTCTGTATATCAATAATAAGAAAGCACAGGAAAGCCGGTGCTGGACAGAAAAGTTTGGCGTAAACCAATGCATGATTGCCGCTAAAAACGCTGTTCTGGACAACTTCGGAGTAAAGATTGAAGAATCTACCGTAGAGCAGATTCTGCGGTTTGGAACCGCTGACATTTCAGCGTCTTATCTGGATTGTATTACTGCTGTTGCCAGACAGTATGTCACAGATATTTTTGCCACGCTCCGCAAATATGAATACAATCCTGGCCTGATGCGCCTGTATGTGGTCGGAGGCGGTGGATGCCTGATCCGTAACTTTGGAGCGTATGACAAATCACGAGTTACCATCCTTGATGATATCTGTGCCACTGCCAAAGGTTATGAATCTCTGGCTTATATGAGCCTGAAAATGAGGGGATAAGCCATGCAGAACCATATCCGCAACACAAACCTGCGATTTAATCTGGACAAAGACCAGCAGCGGAGAGCCTGGGAATATTTACAGACGATGGACAGACAGAATTTTAAATCTTACAGCCAGGTAATCTCCCTTGCACTGGTCGATTATTTTGACCGCTACTACCGCACTCAGGCTGATCCCTATCTGGAAACAAGGGAACGGGAAGAACTTTTTGTGAAACAGATTGTAGAAGCAGTAGAACACAGCCTGAAACAGTCATTGCCGATTTTTCTGTCCGGGCTGACTGCAGGCATGTTGGAAAGGGAATCCCCCATCAGGATGCCCTTTCCAGCTCCTGAAAAAGAACAGCCGGATCGTGATATAGACTGGGATTTTCTTGGAGAATAAACCATTGTGATTGGAGGTGAACACATGACGGACTTTCTGACAGCAGACACAAGCCTGCCATCTTATATGATGTTTCCCCGTTTTCTTCTGGACATGGAAATAAACGAAACTGCCAAAATGCTTTATATGATCCTGCTCGACCGTGCAAGGCTTTCCCAGAAAAATGAGGGCTGGTCAGATACAAATGGTCATGTGTTCCTCTACTTTACGATTGAAGCACTGGCAGAAGTTCTCCACAAAAGCCAGATGACGGTGAAAACTGCTCTGGCAGTACTGGAAAAACAAGAGCTTATCTTCCGAAAACGGCAGGGACCCGGACACCCTAATCGGATCTATGTAAAAATCCCGAAAGAAACCCTCAGCAATACAGACAGAATTCTTTCCTCAAGACAGACAGAAAACTGTCCTATTGACAGACAGGATTCTTTCCCTGATACAGACAGAAAACTGTCCAGTAATAAGAAAGAGATAAAAAAGAACCATTTAACAATAAGAGGGAGTAAAGAGCCACGCTCACCCTATGGAACATTTCAAAATGTTTTTCTGTCAGAGACGGAGCTGGAAAATATCCGGCAGACAATCCCTGACTGGCAGGACTATATGGAACGCTTATCCGGTTATATGGCTTCTACCGGAAAGCAATACCAAAACCATGCAGCTACCATCATCCGTTGGGCAAGACAGGATCATCCTGTTTCCCGGCAACGAAATTATGAAAGTGAGGAATACGAAACATTATGACAACATTTACAGAAAAACCAACAGCTATCACACCAAACAGAGAGCTTCAGTCTGATGAATATTTTAACGAAACAAATCACCTGATCTACTGTTCCAAATGCAATACGCCAAGACAGTGCAGGCATGAATTACAGGGAAAGGTTCTTATTCCTTCCATCCGCTGTAAGTGCCAGCAGGAGATCTTTGAACAGGAGGAAGCCCAGAGAAAACTTCATGAAAAGCAAATGGAAATAGAGCATCTCAAAACCAGCGGCTTACAGGACAAATCACTTTATGACTACACCTTTGCCAAAGATAACGGCAGCAATCCGGAAATGAAACTTGCACACAATTATGTAAGTAACTGGGAAGAGATGAAAGCAAACGCTTCCGGACTTCTCATCTGGGGCGATGTCGGTACTGGAAAATCTTTCTTTGCAGGCTGCATTGCCAATGCCCTTCTGGAAAAAGGCGTCCCGGTACTGATGACCAACTTTTCCCGGATTCTGAATACCCTTACCGGAATGCATTTTGAAGACAGGAATCAGTTCATCCACAGCTTAAACCGCTACAGCCTTCTGATCATTGATGACCTCGGAATTGAACGGAACTCTGACTTTGCACTGGAACAGGTATTCAATGTGATTGACAGCCGTTACCGCAGTAAAAAGCCCCTGATCATAACAACCAATCTCACTTTATCAGAGCTGAATAACGCCGCTGATATCGCACACAAGCGAATTTATGACCGGATTCTGGAGAGATGTGTTCCCATCCGTATCAATAACCGGAATATCCGTCAGGACAATGCAACAGCTAATTTAAAAAAAACGAAAAAAATTCTGTTAGATAATCACACTTCAAACCAGAGTTGAAACAAAGCAGCATCGCACAATAACTATTTTTCACTGACAGTAGTACTACTTTCTTTTCTTATTTATCACCAGAGACATGCCACTGTCAGTTATCTAAAACTATAGTACTAAACCACAAGATTTTAAAACTAAATCGCCCGGATACGGGCATAAAAAGGAGGTGCCAGATATGGCAAATAAAAGAATTATGACACCAGAAGAAAAAGTGCTTTTACAGGCAAAACACAGACTGGAAGAAATCGAAGCAAGAAACCGTAAAAAGGAACGTAATGCCAGAACACGCAGATTGATTCAAGAAGGAGCGATTCTGGAAAGCATTGCTCCACATATTAAAGAAATGGATTTAGATACCCTAAAGCGGGAGCTGATGCTCCGGCTAAGAGGAATGTAAATACACAAGTTCTACTCCCGAAGGGCGCACTTACTCACCACCCGATAAATCGGGCGGTGGTATCCCCTACGGGGCTCGTGCGCTCTGCCGAGGGCTATCCGCTGTTGCAGGCAACATCGAAAGGAGGTGCCAGATATGGCAATTTATCATATGCAAGCCAAGGTCGTCAGCCGTGGTTCCGGGCGGTCTGCTGTCGCTGCATCTGCTTATATGAGCTGTAGCCGCATATACAATGATTACGATGGCATCCAGCATGACTACACCCGAAAACATGGACTGATCTATCAGGAAGTAATGCTTCCCCCTATGGCTCCGCCTAAATGGAAAAACCGGGAGCAACTCTGGAATGCTGTAGAAGCTGCTGAAAAAACAAAAGACAGCCGACTGGCAAGAGAATTTGTTGTCGCACTCCCTATTGAGTTGGATAAAGACAGCAATATTTCTCTTCTTCAGAATTTTATTCAAAAGAATTTTGTAGATATGGGAATGTGTGCCGATTTCGCCATTCACGATACAGATGGTCACAATCCCCATGCACACATTCTACTTACTGTCCGTCCATTAAACGAAAACGGAACATGGCAGTATAAAACCGAAAAAGAATATCTATGCATCAAAGATGGAGAGGAAAAGGGATTTACTGCTTCTGAATTTAAGGATGCTCAGAAAGAGGGCTGGGAAAAACAGTATCGTTATAAAGCTGGGAAAAAGAAAGTATATCTGACTCCCTCGGCAGCACAGGAGAAAGGTTATGAACGTATCGACAAACATCCAAAAAGCACCCGGTATGGCAGACAAAACCCGATTTCCGAACAATGGAACAGTGAGGAACAGCTCTGCCTCTGGAGAGCAAACTGGGCAGATGCCGTAAATAAAATGCTTGCCCTTAATCAGATAAATGCCGCCATTGATCACCGCAGTTTTGCAGCTCAGGGAATCACTGAACAGCCAACCATCCACGAAGGCTACATTGCCCAGAATATGGAAAAGAAAGGCATGATAGCAGACCGGTGTGAAATCAACCGTCGGGTTCGTGCGGATAACAGAATACTACGGGAATTAAAAACACAGATAAAAAAATTGGTTCAAGCTGTCGAAAAATCTATTCCGGTAATTGCAGAAACATTAGAAGCAATCCGCAATCATATGATTTTTACACAATATCATTTACTTCATAATGAAATGCAAAAAGAAGTGATCCATGACTGGATGCAGCATTTTCGTCCTATCCT
Source organism: Blautia sp. aa_0143 (assembly GCF_004167315.1). NCBI lineage: Bacteria > Bacillati > Bacillota > Clostridia > Lachnospirales > Lachnospiraceae > Blautia > Blautia sp. aa_0143. The sequence continues at coordinate 100,037 of NZ_RCXU01000009.1, read as the reverse complement.
AAATAAATATGATACCATTAAGAAAAAGCTCAAAGCGAAAGTTACTGAAAAGAAAGAACTAAATGTGCAAAAAAGTAAAACCAGTATTCTAAATCCTTTCCAGCACATAAAGTTAAACCAGCAGCTTACAACCGTAACAGAAGAAATCGAGGAACTGAAATCTGCCAAAGAACAGCTGCTGTTTCAGGCTGAATGCTCCACAGAGAAAGATATGGCGAGCCTTTCCAGAAAATACGACCAGATGGATAAGAATCTGGATATTCTCGATTCTCAGGATATGGCTCTCAAAGAGCAGCTTGAAAAAGATGCTGTCGCTTTCCAAGAGGAAAAACTCCGGCCTAAACCAGAGCAATATACAGAATTACTGGATGCCAGAATCCAGATACGACCTACTTTCCGAGAGAAACTGATTGAGCAGCTCAAAGGTACTTTTGGTGAATATTATGACTATCACTATCGTGATATCGCAACCCATGAAGTGGATGATCTCAATATGGAAGATCCCTATAGCTTCTCTCATCGTACCTGGGAACTTGAATATCAGAGGAAACAGGAATTGCAAAAAAAACATCCTGTTCAATCCAGGCAAAAATCGCACAACACAGAACTATAATGTTTAAACTACTAATATAAAAAATATCCCGTTTTCTCAAAACAGTTATATTGCTTCATCCCAATAATTCACAAACTGCTAACCACCGAGCAAAAGTGAGGCACAAAGTGCGTAAGCATAATTTGATTTCTTTCCGCTTACGCACTCTCTTTTTATCTTGAGCAAAAAATTCCTACTTTGTAAAGCCAACAAATGGGGTTTGGGGGGCTCCCAAAGTGCGTTTGGATATCCAAACGCTATGCTTGCAAAACCAGTTCCACTAATTTCCCTCGATACTCCCTTCTTCTAAAATCAATGATAATTATAACATTGCCAATTTTGTAAAGTAATAATCAACTTAAAATATAGACGACAAACAATAAAACCATGATACTGTTACAAAAAGCAGTAGCATGGTTTCTTTATATTTCATTATAGATTTTCTCTATCTATCATATTTTCTATTGTTTCTGAGAAACAACACTCTTTCAAATCAATACTTTTGTCCATCTTCACAAGATTTGTATATTTCTCATCTGTATAGTGTTTTGATATTACAGCAAATACTTTATATGTAGGCTGTGCTGTTACATCTCTGATGTCCTTTTTCAGCAATGTGTTCGGTACATTTAATTTCGTATTTTTATCTTTTACGAAGCCAATACAACCACATATATTCCCGGCAGCTTTTTCTGTATATAATTTCGGTCCTCGATCTGTAAATTCTCCTATCATTGTTACGTTTTTCTTAATAAGCATCATACGTTCCAATATATCCAATTTTTGCCCCGTAGAGCCATCTTTTGCAAAAACAAAATCATTTTCTGTTAATCGCTTATCCAGGCATTTCTGGTAAAAATGAATTGCAGAAGCTGTCTCTTTTTTATTCAATCGAACTCCTGTCAAATGTAAAAAATTGTATCTATGGAAAACAACTTCATATCCCTGTACAGATGACAAAATCTTATTACTTTCCTGTAATTGCTTATTCACCTCTTTCGGTAAGCCATATAGGAACAAAACCTTCTGATCCTCAAGATGTTCTTTATATAGTTGTGCCGCTTTTGTCATAATCTGAATTGCACGTCTTTTGTCCATAACTTAATCCTTATCCCATAAAATTTAGAGAAGGGAATGTTCACGCCGCAGCACTAAACATTCCCTTCTCATGGTTGATTTTTCCGTTGTCTGCCAACCTCCAGCACCTTCGTCTGGAAAATATCAGGTTTTTCCGTTGCCTGCCAACCTCCGACACCTTCGTTCGGAAAACGTATCAGATTTTAGGTGTCAACCCACCGCTGATGCACAGCTTTTCTAATTACATTTTACACGAACTATGTGGAAAATGCAATTACAATTTTATCTTATGATGCCCTGCTACATTTTATACACTATTTATCTTACATTTCATTCTTGATAAATTATCTCTTTATCCACAATCTCCCTCGCACATACTTGTATATTGTTCATTCTTCCTATCCATTCCAAGACATTTTCCACCTTTAGCTGTTCTGTAATGCCTTGTGCCTGTTTCATCTGTTCTACAAGTCTTTCAAAGCGTTCCTGTGCCTGTTCTTCTATATCAGCCAAATAACCATTCAGCCTGCCGCTTGTAAGCATATTCAGATATAGCAATCTGCGGTATTCCTTCAAATACCGCAAATGTCTTTGTCCCCATACACCGACAACCCTTTGTTCTTCTTCCTTCGGTAAGGTAAGAGCAGGGATAAGATAATCCCCATGTCTGATATAAGTACCGCCCATCTCTTCAAAAATTGTTTTCTTCATTGTCTGTTCTACCTTTCTTATCGTTCTCTATTCATAGATTTTCTTTACGACCGTTCCAATTTTACAGTAACAATAATTCTTCAATTTTCAGTTCACATTGCCCCTCCCGAAGAAGTATGATAGAATAATTCTATTAAATTGAATCGGAGGTGCCACATGGCTATCAGTTCCAACAATATTCAGGTCTATACTACTTTGTCCAAAGAACTGGTTGCTGAGATTGATAAGGATGCAAAAGCGAACTATCGTACACGTTCCCAGCAGATTAACATGATCCTGACCGAGTATTATAAGACTCAAACAACAACCAAACATGAATCCGAGTAAAACACTGAATTGCCTGAAAACACAGGAAATATCAGTGTTTTCTTATGTTTTCCCTTAATTATAAGGTTCATGAGAACCATAATTATTCCCAAAGCTGACGTTTATAACGATCGGTTTTCTCATCTTCACTGCCTGCCGTATCAGGTAATCAATACCCTCCATCAGCTCCGTTGTCCGCGGAAATGAATTTTCCCGTGGATTTCCCATCTTTACCACCAGAAGATCACTTCTATACGCAACGCCTCGATTCACTCCCTCCGATGCTCTCCCATTTCCTGCTGCTATTCCAAGAACTGCTGTTCCATGTCCGCTGAAATCCCCAGACGGAACAAGGCGCCTGCCTTCGGTTTCCCCGAGTGTAAGCGCCTCATCAATTTCTTCCTTCGTATATTCAGTTCCTGATACATAGTTTTCCGGTGGATTTCCAGCTACACTCTGATCCCACAGTCGCAGGATCCGGGTACTGCCATCCTCATTTCTGAAATCCGGATGGAAATAGTCCACCCCGGAATCCACAATACCCACCAAAATCCCCTTGCCGGTTAAGCCATCGGCTCCATTCTGCACCGGCAAAATGCAGCTTGCCTCCCGCTCTTCAAAGGTCTCAAAATAAAGTCTCTTGGGCTTTTCTATAAACTCGATCTGCTCTCTGACTGAGTATGCAGAAATTTCCGTTTCCGGCAATGTCACTACTGCATAGCTGCCAAGCAGCGGGACCACCTGGATCCTCTCACCACCAAGTCCGCTTTCCGGACCGCTGTATTTCACGATCACATCCCACAGCCTGGTGGTGGGATCATATCCCACATTCAGATTTTCCGATTTCGCCCGTTCCTGCGGCAGGGCATTCATGGCAAGATTAAGAAGATTCTCTATTTTCTGATCTGGCATAAGGCTTTCATTTCCATTGATACATTTTTTTTATTATATGCAAAGCCTTCGTTTAAAGCACCAACCATCTGTTCCAGCATTTCTCTTTTAATTCCGGGAACGAAGCTTAACAACTGACGAAGCGGCATTCCTTCCATCATCGCAGCCATCATTTCCTGATTATTTAAAAAGACCCTTGGTTTTTCTGTCAGCGCATTTATTTTGCGCTGCAAGCTGGAGGAAGGTAAAGAATTGCTGCAATACACTAACAAATCCATCAGTACCTTTTTATGCTTCTCCAGCCAAACAAAAATACGTAATCTCATCCGATAATATTATGCCGTTGCTTTTTTATCATCTGTCTTCTCAAGCAGTTTCTTCACGCCCTGGATCGCTACCAATACACCAAGGATCAGCAGTAATACTGCAAATACAAGCTGTAAGGTGTTTCCAAGATCCAGTCCTGTTGTAAAAAGTGCTTTTGAAAGTTTTGTGATGGTCATACCAAGTGCTGTGAAGGTAACTGCTATCATGAATACCATCGGGATCCAGAGCATGCAGCCCTGACGTTTTGTTTTCTTTAAGAATACCGCGCAGGCTACAAGGGCAAGTACGGATAACAGCTGGTTTGCGGAACCGAACAGCGGCCAGATCTCCGCATAGCCTACTTTTGTAAGCATGTAGGCAAGTACCAGTGTGATAACTGTTGCAAAATATTTATTTGTTACGACTTTCAGAAATGGGCTCATGTTTTCCTCATCTGTATCAGAATCAAGGAAAAATTCCTGGAATGACAGACGTCCGACTCTGGCTACAGAGTCAAGAGAGGTCAGTGCAAATGCAGATACTGCAAGGTTGATCAGGGTAAATACCAGTGAATGTGGAAGGCCAACTACAGAAAGGAAGTTTGCGATAGCACCTGCAAAAATCTGCGGCTGTGTTGTAAGCCCCTGTGCTGCTGCCTCGCCGTCTGCAAAGGATGCAACTGCGATCAGCGCGATGATGGCAAGCATACTTTCCATCAGCATTGCTCCAAAGGAAACAGGAAGCATATTTTTCTCATTTTTGATCTGCTTGGATGCAGTACCGGAGGATACCAGTGAATGGAAACCGGAAACAGCACCGCAGGCGATGGTTACAAACAGGATCGGAAACATGTACTGTCCGTCCACATTAAAGCTTGTAAAAGCTTTCAGGTTACAGGACGGATTGGCTACAAATACACCAATAACTGCGCCAACGATCATGAAAATGAGCAGATAGCTGTTCAGATAATCACGTGGCTGAAGCAGTGCCCATACAGGAGCGACACTGGCGATCAGGATGTATACAAAAATGATGATATGCCAGATTCCAAGACTTACATACATGGGGAAATTAAGTCCCAGCACAATTGCTGCTACCAGCAGTAAAATTGCGACTGCAGTGTTGACCCATTTGTTGAATTTTGTATATTTAAGGAAAAATCCAAGTGCAACAGCCTCAAATATAAATAACATGGAAGTGGTTGCAACAGCTCCGTTTGCCGCTACCTTTGTAACAGCTCCTGCATCATTTGCGACAAATCCGTTAAAGGTTCCTGCTACAACATCTGCAAATGCGGCAACGACCAGAATACAGAACAGCCAGCAGAATAAAAGAAACAATTTTTTTCCAAGCTTTCCGATATACGCTTCGATGATATATCCGATAGTACGTCCTTTATTCTTTACAGATGCGTACATGGATGCAAAATCCTGCACAGCTCCAAAGAATACACCTCCGATGAGGATCCAGAGCAGAACCGGCAGCCAGCCGAAAATTGCGGCCTGGATAGGTCCGTTGATCGGGCCCGCACCTGCTATGGATGCAAACTGATGGCCAAATACTACATTTGTATCGGCCGGTACATAATCAACTCCGTCCTCCAGCTCATAAGCAGGAGTTTTTGCTTTTGGATCAATACCCCATTTGTTCTGGAGATAACGGCCATACAGAAGATATGCGCCTCCGAGAACTACAATGGCTATGATCATCATTGTTATTCCGTTCATAATATCAACTCTCTTTCCTTTGTGTTTTTTATACATGATACAATGACCGTAAAACAGTTATTGCATCAAAAAACGCCCTTGCTATCCTTTCGGATAACAAAGGCGGAATGTTCCGTGGTACCACTTTGTATTATCGTATTTATTGCTAAACGCGACCACTTATTACTGTCATATCAAACAGCCTCTTCTGTAACGTGAAGACTACGTCCCGGCTTACTTAAAGATTTCTATTCAGCGGGATGCTCCCAGGTGATATCACAAAATACCTTCTGCCGCTTCTCATCAGCCTGCGGCTCTCTGTAATCCGGCATGCTTTTTGTGGTCTGTCCTGTTCCATGCATTTCTCTTTTTTATTTATCTAATGTTTTACTCCTTTTTTTATAAAATTTCAACAAATAATTTATACATATTTTATAAATTTGCATACGTTTTTTTGTGCAGATTTCAATTTCAAAAATAAAAGGCATCTATTTCTCGCAGAATTTTTCTCTTTACTTTTCCTGAAAAAAATCTGCTATAATAATCCTCGCGCAAATTGAATATGGATTTTTCTGACACTAAATATCGCTTTGGCTGATGTCTGATGGCCGGGGCATATTTGGTGTCTTTTTTTGTGCTGAAATCCTATACAAAGATCCCGGTTGATCCCGATTTCCCTTTTACCAAAGCTCTCCGGTATCACTGCCTCATCCAGGTTCAGCCGCACCAGATTTACATTCTTATTCTCCCGCACCATTTTTTCAAATGGAAAACGGATAATGGATGGGATGTTAAAACCAACTCCAAGCTCCTTGCTTTAGGTCAAGGATTTTTTGGCCCGATCACGAAAAAGCAATAAAAATGCGGCATATATGTAAAACAGATCCATACTCCACTTTATGATCCGTTTTCCGTCACATACGCCGCATTACCCATTATTCAGAAAATGTATATCTTACCATGTATCCTTTTCCATCACCGGTCACGATCACAACCCCGCCGTCGGGATTCTCAATCTTATCAATGATTGGAAATCTTCCTTTTTCTTTGACATAAGCTTCCGGGCTCTCAATCTTTGCTTCAACGATCTCTTGCTGAGAATGGCGATCACCACCACAGGGATTAATAGTTTCAATAATGATCTCGTATTCCTTCATACCCTTCACCTCTTTCATAATGCAGTTTTCCGGTTCCTATACTTATATTTTATCGCAAAAATCCCGGCTCTGCAAAATGTATTCTGCACAAAATATCAGAAGATTTATTGGTGTCTTTCACTATATTCAGGCTTCTTCCGCATCCATCTCTTTTTGGATCTCATCTTCGCTTTCTGCCATAGCCTGAAGTGTCATAGTAAGAAGTTTCGCAAGATCCCAGCCCAGCTGATCTGCGCCTCGCTGGATCACTTCTCTGGAACAGCCTGCCGCGAAACCTTTGCTTTTATATTTCTTTTTCAGGGATTTCAGCTCCATATCCTTGGTACTCTTGGACGGACGCATCAGCGCCGCTGCCCAGATCAAACCGGTGAGCTCATCCGCTGCAAAAAGGACTTTTTCCATCTCATGCTCCGGCGCAGTCTCAATGGTAGCTCCACAGCCAACAGTAATTCCATATCCATGAGAAACCACCGCATGAATGATATCTTCTCCCACACCTGCCTCACGGAGAAGTTCCGGTGCTTTCAGGCAGTGTTCTTCCGGGTAAAGTTCAAAATCAATATCATGGAGCAGACCTACAATGCCCCAGTATTCTGCGTCATCGCCATAGCCCAGCTCTTTTGCATACCATTTCATCACTGCCTCCACAGTCAGTGCATGCTGGATGTGAAAAGGATCTTTGTTGTATTTTTTTAATAATGCAAATGCTTCGTCTCTTGCTATATGTTCCATTTTTCTGTCCTCGATTCTGTTCTACTATCTATCACATCTGTCTTGCTGTACCAGAAAACCATATGTTCTGCCATTCTTCATTGTATTCTGACACAGCCCGATGCATACATTATTCTACAAAGTGGATCCTGCTCTCGTCAAAACGATCCTGCTGCTTCCTGCTCTCTGCCGGATATCCCAGGGCAAAGAGGGAAAAAACTTCCACATTCTCCGGAAGTTTCAGAATGTCATGGACCAGATCCATGCGATCCCGCATCGGCGCAATTCCGATCCAAACGCCGCCAAGTCCCAGTGCATCCGTTTCCAGCCAGATATTTTCCTGGGCGATAGACATGTCGATCTGTGCCATATCCTGCACAACCAGTCCCTCTTTCCGATATACCGGAACGATCACAACCGGCGCACCTGCCGCACATCCGGAATAAGGAGTCGCTTTGGAAAGTTCCCTGATCTTCTCCTTATCTGTCACAACATAAAACTCCCACGGCTGCTGATTACATGCACTTGGCGCCTGCATACCGGCTTTCAGGATCTGAAGGATTTTCTCTTTCTCCACGGGTTTATCTTCATATTTACGGATACTTACTCTGTGAAAAATATTCTCCATGATATTTCCTCCTCGTCTTTATGATCTACATTACTTTTCTGGTTTTATTTTGTCAGTGGGACTTCCACATTCTGTCTCTTTAATCATATCCTTCTCTGACAAAATCCTCTTTGCTCATTTTAACACAGTTTTTTGCAGACGGACAGACCACATTCCTGAAAACGTTTACACGGTATCCTACACCCGTTTTTTCTTTCTCAGATACAACATACATCCAAGACACAGCACCAGCTGCAACACGGATGAAAACGGTGTTGCCAGCCCGATATCAAACAGCGTCGCACCGGCTCTGCGGCTCATAAACCATGACACCGGAACTCGCACACAGAAAGCACCGATGATTCCCTGGATCATTACAAACTTCGTCATGCCGATTCCATTATAAAATCCGATATAGCAGAAAAAGATTGCCGTAAACAGACAGTCAATGGCATAAGCTTTCAGGTAATCTGCCGCTGCCTCGATGACCATTGCATCGGAGGAAAAAATTCCCGCCAGCACATTTCCATGGAAAAATGACAGGAAAAACATTCCAACACCAATGGCAAAAGAAACCGCCACACCATAATGCAGAGCTTTTTTTGCCCGGTCCATGCGTCCCGCTCCGTAATTCTGCGCCACAAAAGCAGAAATGGACTGCATAAACGCAGATGAGATCAGCATGATAAACGCACAGACTTTTTCTGCAACGCCGACGCCTGCAGATGCCGTTACTCCCATGGAATTCACAATGGCCAGAATGATCAGAAAAGAAATACTTACCAGAAGATCCTGTAATGCGATAGGCGCACCAAGCCCCACCATTTTCCGGAGAGTCCGGCCATGGACCCCAATATCCGTTTTATGCATTTCAAAAGGCAGCTCTTTTTTGCGGATAACGCCAAAGGAAACGATCACACTGATGATCTGTGCAAATACAGTTGCAAAAGCAGCTCCTGACGTTCCCATCTTAAATCCCGCACAGAGGATCAGATCCCCTGCAATATTGAATACACATGCAACGGCAACCGTAAACAGCGGCGTTCTGGAATCTCCGATCCCCCTGAAAATACAGCCGATCAGATTGTACGCCACGATCACCAGCATACCGCCGCCACAGATCCGCACATAAACAACTGTTTTGTCAAAAGCTTCCTCCGGCGCATTCATAATGCTGCTTACCTGTGGTGCAAAAATCACAAGCACCGCAGTCATGACCAGCGCGATCACCGTAAACATCACAATAGCAGTTCCAACTGTCCGACCTCCCTGTTTCCGCTCCCCACAGCCGATCTGCTGTCCCAGGAGCACAGTGGTTCCCATGGCAAAACTGCTCACAAGATTAGTAAGCGTCATCATGATCTGCGATCCCGTGGAAACCGCCGAAACATCCGCAGAAGAAGCAAATTTTCCCACGATCAGAAGATCCACCGCGCCATACATCGCCTGCAGAAAAAGCGCCAGCAGGACAGGAAGCGCAAATAAGATCAGCGGTTTCAGGATCCTACCCTGTGTAAAGGTGTTGTTTTTTTCCATTCTTATCCTCCTTTTTATAAACGTTAAAAAAGCCGGATAAGCAACAGGCATCTCAGCCTGTCATCTTATCCAGCCATTGTTTCCGTCGAACAATCAACCCTCCGATGAACATTCACAGTATACTATATGCAATTTTTTACGTCAACCTTGATCTTACGCAATTCAGTTTCAAAAATGTAATCTCTTCTGTCTGCAGCTGCACATTACGTATCTCATTTATTTTTATATACACCCAGCACATTTTCGATATAATCCGCCATCTCCCGCGCCATCTCAAACTGCTCCGGAATACGGGGATGCCCCGGCGTAGCCACACCGTTTCTGCTGAACAGAAAATGTGAGATCTTCTCATCTTTCACAGAATTTACAACCCGGTCAATAGCATCATCCCAGCTCTTATCATGCTGCAAAACAGTCGTACAGCAGACGATCCACGCCTCCGGATAAACACCACGGAGCTTTTTCAGAAAATCCCCATAGTGACTCCGCCACCTGTCAGCCATCTCACAACAATATGAATAACTCTTCTCCACCTGCGTCACCTGCTCCTGATCCGGTTCCTGTTCGTGAACACAGACACCCTGTGCTTTCTTCTCAGCCTCCACTTTCATATAATCCACCGGATAATTATCATTCTGGCCCAGAGCCACGATCACCACCTGGGGAACAAATTTCGAAAAATCCCACTCCGTCATCTCCCCAAGCATGGTGTTATAATGAATCTTATCCCACGCAGTCTCCATTCCAGTCTGCTCTGGCCTGTGAAACCACCCATGACCATCCATCAGCGCGATCCCGCCCTGAGCAATATCATGAAGTCGCGCCCCAAGCATCCTCGCCGTCATCCAAGGAAAAGAAAACCAGCAATTAGAAAAACCCCCTTCATGCTCCATATCCGTTTTACCAATAAAATCAATCGCCTCCACCGACTCCCCGGCAGAAACCGAATCCCCATAAACCTCAATCCTACGCTCCGAAACCGGAGGCAGCTCAATCAATCTCTCACCATCCCCAATCTCAAACCCCAGAATCTTCAGCTCATGACACCCATCCTGCCTCTTAAAAAACAACACATGATGCACCCCAGACTCATTCTCCGGCACCCTAACCTCAATAACCGTCTCACCGGACTTTTTCAAATAAAACGCCGACTGCACCTGATCCAGAATACACCCCAGATAATTCTGCCAGTACTCATTAAAATTCTCCACATGAATCCTCAGCACCTCCCCTGAAAACCAAAACTCCGCCGAAGACCCCGGAAACACCCAGACCGGCTCCGCCTCCACCCTACAGTCAATCCTCCCTGTATATCGAATCCTCTCATCATTGGCACAAATCCACATAAAATATCCCCTTAACTTTTTGTTTATAGCTCACACATCACTTATTACAGATTATACTCACCATACAGCTTCTGACGCCATTTTACATCCGTCACCACACGCTGCACTTCATCCGACCGCCCCTCCAGAAACAATCGATTGATCAGTGCACTCAATCTTGCTTCACCCTCGGCTTTTCCTTCCGCTTTTCCAATCGCCATTCCTTCCTCGCGAAGCCTCTCAGATTCCAACTGCAAAACTTTTCCACCCATAACCTCGCCAACTCCTTTCCGAACTTTTTCTTTATTCCTGAAAACATAATCCGATATTCTGATAATCAGCCTATTCAGATCTGTATATAATTCTGCCCTCCCAGAAATCGAAATTTCTTTCCCCAGTTTATTACGTATATCTTCATATTCACTTAATAATCTCTGAAGTTTTTCCGAATCTTTCTCTATTATATCCGCAACCTTCTCATATCTCATAATATAAAATGGAAGCAGCATCAGAAGCTTTTTCTCAAAAATACTATCTTTTGTATAATTCTCCACTTTCACCGTCGGAACCCGATATACACACATCTGAGAATCTGGAAGGATTAACTCTACCTCCAGAAAATCCGGTGTTCTTTTTCCATTTCTCAAATATAGTACGCAAGATCTGGGAAATTCTACACAATATCTCCCATCAACTTTTTTTCTGTGTTCCAATGCAATCGCAAAGTCATACTCAACCATTCTGACCGCCATTGTTTCATCATCCAAGCTCTGGCATTCAATATGGTACAACATATCGCCAATCCTCAGACAGGAATCGGTAATAATCTCCCCATCTTCCAACTGATGTTCATTACAAAGTTGAACAATCTTAACATCCTCCGGATATGCGGTATGGAACACCTCATTAATAAGCGGAACCACCAGATAAGTCATCTTCTCCACCATTGTCCGGAAAACATCATCGAATATAGTATTGTTGGTCATTAACACTCCTACTGGTATATAAAATTATACCACATCACCCAAAACTATTCCAAAAATTATCCCATAATCCGACATCCTCCCCCCACACACAAAAAAAACACAAGGAAACTCAGCCTTTTCCCCCAGCCGTCCAGCGCAGCGCTGACGGCTCATCCAACTCCCGAGCAGCCACCCTATCCCTCCCGCCCTGAATAGCCAGCCGTGGAGTGTGCATCGGTTCTGGCTGACTCTGCAGGAGGGGAGCTGATTCTTGGCTGGCGGAAATCTGCGTTGTTTTACAAAAGTTCGCTGTTTGAGCGAAGCGAGTTCGGACTTTTGTAAAACGCTTTTAGCAGAATTCCGGCAGCCTAGAAGCCAGCCCCCGACGAAGCCCCAGCCAGAACCGATGCACACTCCACGGCGTCCTATACTTGCATCCCACCCCCATTTATCATAAAATAAAAACAAAAACCCAAAGGAGGACCCCCAATGTACACCATCGGCCAAGTATCCGAAATGTTCCATCTCCCCGTCTCCACCCTACGCTACTACGACAAAGAAGGCCTCTTCCCCAACCTCAAACGCGAATCCGGCATCCGCAAATTCAACGACCACGAACTGGAAGCCCTCCGCATGATCGAATGCCTCAAAGCCTCCGGCCTGGAAATCAAAGGCATCAAACAATTCTTCGAATGGTGCAACCAGGGAAGCAGCACCTACCAGAACCGCAAAGAACTCTTCGAGACAAGAAAAAAAGCCGTAGAACAGGAAATCCTACGACTCAATAAAACCCTCGATATGCTCAAATACAAATGCTGGTACTACGACCAGGCCATGAAAGAAGGAAACGAAGACAAGATCCGCCAGATGCTCCCGGACAACCTCCCGAAAGACATCCAGCAGCTATACGACAACGGCCACAAATAACTACCACGTCCGCCGCATATAAACAATCCCCGTAACATCTGCCATCACCCAGCCAATGGGAATCGCCACCCAGATTCCCACCTCACCGAACACAACAGAAAGAACATAAGCCAGCAGAACACGAAGTCCCAGGGAGATCACCGTCAGCACAACCGACATCTCCGCCCGCTTGATCGCCCGGTAATAACCATACAGCAGAAACAGACAGCCAATCCCAAGATAAAACGCACCCTCGATCCGGAGATACTTCACCCCCGCAGCAATCACGGCCACCTCTTTCCCACTGACAAAAATCTTCATCAGCGGCCCGGCAAACAGACACACCAGCACTGAGATCATCACACTAAACCCGATACTCATGGCAAAAGCCACCCTGGTACCCTTGCGGATACGCTCCTGATTCCCGGCACCATAATTCTGCGCCACAAATGTAGAAAAGGCATTTCCAAAATCCTGAACCGGAAGATAGGCAAAAGTATCAATCTTCACAGCAGCCGCAAAAGCAGCCATCACCGTAGCCCCGAAACTGTTCACCAATCCCTGGACCATCAGAATACCAAAATTCATCACTGACTGCTGCAGACAGGTCAGAGAAGAAAGATTCACGATCTCACCAAGAATCCCCCGGTCAAAACAAAGCTCCTCTTTTCCAGGCAGAAGATCTTTGCAGGAATGCAGCACATAAATGGTAATCCCGATTCCTGACACATACTGAGCGATCACCGTAGCAAAGGCCGCACCTGCAATCCCCCAGGGAAGAACCGCCACAAACAAAAGATCCAGTCCAATATTCAGGACAGCGGAAACCGCCAGAAAAACAAGAGGCACCGTGGAATTACCAAGAGCCCTTAAAAGGCAGGAAAAAAAGTTATAAAGGGATGTTGCCACAAGCCCTGCAAAGATCACAAGCAGATATGTTTTCATCCCATCGTACACTTCTTCCGGCACCCGCAGGAACCAGAGGATCAGGTCCGTAAAAAGGTACACCACCACATTTAACATCACCGTCACACTCATGATCAGTCCAAAAGCATGGACAACAGAAAGCCGCAGTTCCCGGTCACTGCCCTTTCCCTTATAAATCGAAAAAAGAGCACCGGAACCCATACTCAGTCCCAGAAAAACAGACGTCAGAAACGTCATCAAAGTATAGGCAGAACCAACGGCTGCCAGCGCATTTTTTCCAAGCACACGTCCTACGATCAGGGTATCCGCAATATTGTAAAACTGCTGCAGAAGATTGCCCGCGATCATAGGCAGCGCAAACAGGATCAGACATTTTCCGATCCTGCCTTTTGTCAGATCATAATACATTTCATTTCACTCCATCATCCTCATACGCCAAAAAGGCGTAATCCTCACATGGAATCTATGATAAATCTTTCCAAATGATTATGCAACCTTCTTTCTCTCATACGGCTCTGAGATTTTTTCCCGGAAATCCTCTTTCCGCCTTCTGTTACTGCCAGCAAGATCACCACAAAATATAACACCATCTGAAGCCCGCTCACATGTCCGGAAAAATTCATATACGGATTATACCAGTCCAGGATTTTTGCTGTTATGGAAACCAGACTGCATACAACACAGACATGCAGGAGAATTTTTCTTATTGTACTTAATATCTTCATAAAGATCCCTCCGTAATAAAAATCCCATCTTCGATCTCGTGCTCCGGTTTATACGGATCATTGACCACTTTTCCGTTCATTTCCATAAAAGAACAATGGCCGCCGTCAAGATTATAAGCCACCTTGCAGCCAAGATCCTCAAACACCTTCGCCATCTCATCCAGGAACATTCCCCTGGAGCTCTGCTGTCTCCCGTCCACAAGAAGCAGGCAGTAATGTCCCGGTTCAAAATACCCGATGGCAGTCCGCGGATGAGACCGGCGGATGTAAGTCCAGGTCCAGAATTTATCATTCGCCTTTCCATTTGCGTCCAGCAGACTTGGCCCAAAGATCCAGCTCTGATAAGCACCTCTGCCGATGAGTTTCTGCTCATCCAGCTGCCCCGGCTGATAAATATCCATGGTTCCGTCCCAGTTGAGAACACAGGTTTCCTCCCCGGACTGCTGGCTGCGGTAGATCACACCGTTTCGTATGATCGTACCATTCTCTCTGTGACGATTGTTGCTATAGGAATCTCCGTTGACCGACAGTATGGATTTCATTCTTGCAGACATATCTGTAAGCTTTTCCGTATAGCCAATTCCATAGGTATCCTGTGCAAACGCAGTCTGGAAGCAGGTGATATCGCCAATGTAAATATCCGCCAGCACATAGGAAATTTTGCTTCCGTATTTTGCATAACTGCCACCATGTGTGTTATCCACAGTTCCGGAATCATACTGGTGATGAGAAATCTGAATGGACAGGTTGGGACTTGTGTATGATGTATCTGTAGAAACCACTGTATCGGTAAATTTGTCCGCAAATTTCTCATGCCAGTCCTGGGTACTCAGAACTTTTCGGGTTTGTTTAAGTTCTGTACCGTTCATCCCGTTTCCTGTATCTGAACTGCTTCCAGTCCCACCGGAATTCTGCAAACCGGAACTTCCGGAATCATTTCCGGCCGTGTCCTCCTCCGCCATATTCACCGCCCTGACCCCCTTCTGGGGAATCTTAAAATTAATGACCCACACCCCCAGAAGGATCAGCGCAGCCACTGCCACATCCAGCAGGATCCATAATATTCGTTTTACCATGTTCTACTCCGGCCTCCTGACATCAGACGGTTCCCGGGATCACGGGCAAAGATCAGAAAATTCTGTACCAGCCAGCTTATCAGAAACAGGGTACACTCTGTCAGGATCTTTGCCGGATACACAGGCATATGAATGATCTGCGTCAGCGCCTCCAGAATGATATTGTTCATGACCAGGATAAAAGCAGCCAGTTCAAAATACTGCATCGCCGTCTGGATCTTTTTTTCCTTATGAAAAACGAAATAACAGTTCATACAGTAGTTATAAAAAGCACTGACCAATCTTGCCAGGATATTGGCTCCCAGCACAAACATGGCTGTGTGTGGCAGACAAAACATAAAAAACGCAAACAACAGATAATCCAGAACAAAGCTGGAAAATGAAGACAGTGTAAACTTCAGCAGATCTTTGTAGATCCGTATGGAATCCCACACCGCCCGGAAATGAGAGGTAGAATTTTCTCTGTCCTGATAAATGGTGTTGATCGGAACCTCATCAATATCGATTCCTTCCTTTGCCAGAAACAGCAGCACATTCATCTCATATTCATACCTCTCGCCCTCCACAGTCAGGAGCTTTTTTACCAGATCTGAGGTAAACACCCGCATTCCTGTCTGTGTGTCCGAGATGCTGACTCCGCTTAAAAGCTTAAACACTTTTCTCGTGATGGTATTCCCAAGTCTCGATTTCAGCGGCATGTCTTTTCCCACATTCCGCACACCCAGGATCATAAGCCTCTCACTGTTTTCCCCATGGACAAATAATTTCAGCAGATCCTCCGGAAGATGCTGCCCGTCACAGTCCATCACACCGATCAGTGTGCTTCCCCAGATCTCACGGTTTACATAATCAAGCGCAGTCTTAATGGCAGCACCTTTTCCTCTGTTTTCCTCATGGCGGAGAAGAATGCAGACATCGTTGATTCTGTTAAAAATATCCAGATAATCTTCCCCGCTTCCATCATCCACAACAACAATCCGGAATCCATATGTCCACAGCTGATCTACGATCCCGACCAGCCTTTCATCCGGTTTATACGCCGGTATGATCACAACTGACATGTTTTCACCTCATCTCCTGTAAAAAATCTCTGCCTGTTTTCTCTTATCTTCTTTCTTTCATCAACTGCATTCCCAGCACAAGTGCCAGTCCCACAAGTGCTGCCAGAATCTGGAAATTACCAAATCCCATCACCGGCTGTGGAACTTTCAGTGTGGCAGGTCCCTGCATGATCGCATAAAACGATCCGATCATCATTCCAAGAATGGCATATACCGACTGGGTACGGAATTTTTCCAGACAAAACTGAATTCCTTTTACTACCGTAACCGCTCCTGTCAGAACACCAAGTCCAAAGAAGATCAGA
Organism: Blautia sp. aa_0143; assembly: GCF_004167315.1. Taxonomy (NCBI): domain Bacteria; kingdom Bacillati; phylum Bacillota; class Clostridia; order Lachnospirales; family Lachnospiraceae; genus Blautia; species Blautia sp. aa_0143. The sequence continues at coordinate 83,147 of NZ_RCXU01000009.1, read as the reverse complement.
AGTGGCAGATAGGAAAAATCCATTCCCAGAAGCCCGCGTACTGCTGTGATCACCGGAATATATGCACCAAAGATCAGAAGCAGTGTGGAACCGGAAATTCCCGGAAGAAACATGGCGGAAATGGCGATCATGCCGATAAAAAACAGCCGGATCCCGGTTCCGATGTGAAACTGTCCAAGGTCCATGGAAGCCACACCGGTTTTTCCATTAAGCCATGCAATTCCTGCTACCACCAGGATTCCCGCAATGCAGAACCCGATTCCCTTCAGGATGTTCCGGGAACCGCCAAAGCTTTCTTTTTCCTCCCGGATGATCAGCGGAATGGAACCTGCGATAAATCCCATAAACAGGGAACTGACGGTATAAATATAACTTTCAAACAGCGATGACAGAAGAAGAACTGCCAGCACCATGCCCGTCATCCAGCCAATTCCAAGCTTCACCAGATAAGAAAAAGAAGTTTTCTTTTTTTCCATATTTCCAAATACAAAATCATTGATAGAACCGATAAACCGGTCATAAAATCCAAGGATAAACGCTACCGTTCCTCCTGAAACTCCAGGCACGCTGTCCGCAAGTGCCATGCAGAATCCGTTCATTCCTTCCCTTAACATATAAAAAACCTCCTGTCTGTTTTCTGTGATCATCATAAACAACGATCTTAAACAGACAGAAGGTATCTTTCTAAATAATATCTAAACTCTTGTTATCCCGGACATACCGTTCCACGCCCGGAGGTCAGGCGGATAAAAGCATTCCGCATTCCTTACAGAACCGCCATCATAATGGTTCCCGCAAGAATACACAGTAATCCAAATGCCGCTTTCTTCGTAAGTTTCTCCTTAAATACCACCCAGGAAAATGCAATGGTAACCAGAATGCTCAGCTTGTCGATAGGCACCACCACACTTGCCGGGCCGTCCTGCAGGGCACGGTAATAGCACAGCCAGGATGCTCCTGTGGCAAGTCCTGACAGAGCAATAAATCTCAGTTCTTTTTTCTCAATCCTATGAAGTTCTTTCTGTTTTCCCTTGAGAAAAACCATCAGCCAGGCCATCACGATCACAACTGTAGTACGGATGGCAGTTCCCAGGTTGGAATCGATCCCTGCAATTCCGATCTTTCCAAGAATGGCAGTAAGACTGGCAAATACTGCGGAAAGCACGGCATAGATCAGCCATTCCTTACCGTTTTTTTCCTCTGCGTCTCCGGTTCCTTCTTTTCTTGTGATCATCAGCATGGTACCTGCACCGATCAGCACTACGGAAACGATCTTGACCGGCGTCAGACCTTCATGCAGAAAGATCAGCGCAAGAAGGATCGTCAGGATCGTACTGGACTTGTCAATGGGAACAACCTTGTTGACATCCCCTTTCTGCAAGGCATGAAAATAACATAGCCAGGATGCTCCTGTGGCAAGTCCTGACAGAACCAGGAACAACAATGTTTTTCCATCCACATTTCTGATCCCGGACCAGGTTCCTGTGACCAGAACCATCAGCCAGGAAAACAGAAGCACCACCACCGTACGGATAGCTGTCGCCACATCTGAATCCGTCTTTCTGATCCCGCATTTTGCAAGGATCGCCGTGATTCCCGCAAAAAACGAAGAACCAACTGCAAAAAGTACCCACATTTTCCCCCATCTCCCTCGTATGTTTTATTTATTGAGGCGGTACCCCGCCCCCCATACCGTTTCCAGGATCTTGGGATTTTTGGGATCATCCTCGATTTTTTCCCGGATACGGTTGATGTGCACCATAACCGTGGCGCTGTCGCCCACGTAATCATATCCCCATATTTTTTCGAACAGTTTTTCCCTGGAAAAAACAATGTTGGGATTCATTGCCAGAAATTTCAGAAGCTCAAATTCTCGGTTTGGAAAACGTATCTCAGTATCTCCCTTAAAAACTTTCCAGCTGTTGACCAGGATCCGAAGATCCTGCACCTGGATCTCCTCGGAAGCATCCGGCCCTTTGTCGGAAAATTTCTCCACCATCCGCTGATACTGGCGCAGGTTTGCGTTCACTCTCGCCACCAGTTCCGCCGGATCAAAAGGCTTGGAAATATAATCATCCGCTCCCAGTCCAAGGCCACGCACCTTATCCACGGATTCTGTACGGGCAGTTACCATAAGAATGGGAATATCCACTTTATCACGGATCTCCCGGCAGACCTGGTAGCCACTTTTTCCGGGAAGCATCAGATCCAGAAGCACAAGGTCAAACTGCTCCTCCTCTGCGATCTGCGCCGCGTCCATTCCATCTGAGAGTATCTTCGTCTCAAAACCGGAAGCCTGAAGATAGGCTTCTTCGATCATACTGATATCCGGATCATCTTCTATGATAAGGATTTTTTTATTGTCCGCCATTTTTTTCTCCCTTCTGCACATCCACCAGAGTTTCTGCTGCCGGAAGCTCCATGCGTACCACGAAACCGTCCGCATTTTCACCGCGGACATTTCCTCCCATTGCTTCCACGAGATATTTCACAATATACAGTCCAAGACCATTTCCTTCTTTTTTGTTTCTGGACTCATCGCCTCTGTAAAACTCATCAAATACATAGGGCAGTTTTTCCTCCGGAACACCAACACCATTGTCACGGAAAGAAATCTCCACGCCGCCTCCCGTTCTTTTCAGGGAAAGTTCTGTTTTCAGCACATCACGTTCTGCATACTTACGGCTGTTTTCCAGAAGATTATCAAAAATACGCTGCAGCTGTTCCGGATCTGCATTAATATCCAGATGAATATTTCCCGTTTCTGCCTGCATCTGCTCTTTTTCCTTATCCAGAAGTTCCTGCTTTCCTTTTACATAATTCCGGATAAAATCCCCAATCTCTATTTTCTGAACAGAAAGAGGCATATTTCCGGTTTCAATCTTGGAAACATAGAACAGCTGGTTCAGAAGGCCGTCCATATCTCCGGTCCGGCGGTAAGCAGCCTGCAAAAATTTCTCCTGCATTTCCGGAGTTGCCGCAATGCCGTCCATAAGTCCTTTGATCGTTCCCCGGATGGCAGTCAGCGGCGTACGCAGGTCATGGGAGATTCCGGCGATCATATCCGTTCTGGCTTTCTCATATTTCCGGTTCTTCTCCTGCTCGCGCAAAATGTGCTCCTGCATATGGTTAAATGTGATACACACATCCTCAAATTCCGCATCTCCCACATACCGGATCTCTGTAGTCAGATCGTTGTGCCGGATGCGGTCTGCCCCCTGTGCCAGAAGATCCAGAGGCTCCATGATATGTTTCTCCAGATTCCTTGTAAAAATCTGACTCATCAGCAAAAGTACAAGGATACAGATAATTCCATCTGCCCCAAATAAAAGAATAAACTCATTTCTGTGGATTGTCCAGCTTTCCAGAAAATCATCCAGATCTCCGAGAAGTTCCTGGCCATCCTCATGTTGATATTTTACATTATCAGAATCCGAAAAATTCGATGTGCCGCTTCCCCCAATAAGGTCTTCTATAGATGTCTTCAGTTCTTTTTCCACGGATTCCGCGTAAATTTTCACAACCACCAGATTAATGGCCAGAAAGATCAGAAGTGTCACCAGCACCATCAGTGCATTTGAAAGAAAAATCCTTCTTTTTACTGTTCCCTTTTCCATGTTTTCACCCTCCTGCAGATATATTTAAGCAAAGCGCTTTTGTTCATCTTTCTTATACAGCGTTTTTCTAAACAACAACAGCGGAAAAAACTAAACAGTTTCTAAACTTATTTTTTATCTGCACTCGACGTTCTTTATGCTTTTTTCCATCATAACACAAACTCTTTTTTCTGTCGTCCTGTGGAGCAAAATGTTTTTGATTTTGAAACTCTGCTCATTACATAACAAAAAACTCCCGACGTAGTCAATAACTGACAACATCCGGGAGTTCTTATTATTTTTGATTACAAACCGTTATTTCTCCTGCACATTGATGATAACCTTCATGGTTGTCTCACGGTTCTCATCAATATACTGATAAGCCTTCAGATAATCTTTGAACTTGAATGTTTTTGAGATCAGTGGTCTTAAATGAACTTTTCCGGCATTTACAAGATCAATGGCATCTACATAATCCTCATGGCGGTACATCATGGTGCTCTTGATATCCAGCTCATGGTCGTTGGCAACAGCAAGGTCAACAGTCGCCATGTCCGCAAATACTGCTACCAGTACGATAACGCTGCCCTTTCTCGCATACTGGATCGCCTGTCCCATAGTGATGTTGTTTCCGGCACAGTCATAGATCACATCTGCCTTGTCCGGGCCAAACGCTTCCACCAGAGCTTCTCCGAAATTTTTCTCTTTCGTGTTTACGCAGATATCAATGCCGCACTCTTTCGCTTTTGCAAGACGGAGATCGCTGACATCGGTGATCATAACTTTGGCTGCGCCCATTCCCTTGGCTGTCTGTGCAACAAGGTTTCCGATAGGACCTGCGCCGATCACTGTGATGTTCATCCCTTTTACATCGCACATCTGCTTCACTGCATGGACTGCAACTGCCAGCGGCTCGATCATTGCACCTTCCTCGTAAGACATCTCCTCCGGGATCGGTGTTACCTTAGATGCATCTACTGCGAAGAATTCCGAAGCTGTTCCTGTCGTCTGGAAGCCCATAACCTTCAGTTCCTCACAGAGATTATACTTTCCATGGCGGCATGGATAACAGTGTCCGCAGTATACCTGCGGCTCGATGGTAACTTTCTGACCAACCTTAAAACCTGTCACATTCTTTCCAAGTCCCGTGATCTCACCGGATACTTCGTGTCCCTGTGTTACCGGATATTTGGTAAACGGATGCTTGCCGTGATATACATGGATGTCCGATCCACAGATACCAATGTTCATGATCTTAACCAGAACCTGGTCATCTTTTACCTCCGGAACCGGTACCTCTCTGAAAATAATCTCTCCTGGATTTGTCATTACCTGCTGAAGCATCTTATTCTCCTCCTTTGATTTCTTTCTATTGTATATCATCTTTTATTAATTATTTTATTAAAGTAATTACATTATTATTCTTTTCTCCTGATCTGTCAAGATAGTTTTCTATGATTCTGCTTATTGAACAAGTTTGCAGCTTTGTTTTTATGCACATTCCATAATTATCGGTAAACGGAATAGTCAAACGAATATTCGCAATACGCTTCGCTACTTGCTCATGACCGAATAACTCCTTCGCGGTTTATCGGTTAAAAAACGAAGCCTGCGGATTCAGCATTTCTGTAATCATATGCTGAATCCACAGGCTCCTTATACGTTTTTATAAATAGTTTTATAGAAGTATGATATTCCTTTCCGGCAGGTTTGTAAAGGCTTTTATCAATACCAGCGTGTCATCGGCAGATCATTATTCACACCCTTGGTCATAAGAATCTGGTGAAGATCGATAATTCCGTTGTGGAAGGTTGCCGCACATGCTGACAGGTACAGATCCCACATACGCAGGAACTCTTCGTCAAACATAGTCTTTTCTTTTTCAATATTGTCCCGGAAATTCTTTTCCCAGTGAAGCAATGTCTTATTGTAATGCAGACGGAGATTTTCGATATCCAGGGTATGGAAATTGTCCTCTGCCATATGGTTCAGGATCTCACGTAAGCTCGGAACAGTTCCGCCCGGGAAAATATATTTCTTGACCCACGGATCACCCGGATGCTCCTTCAGAGCACTGATAAAGTGAAGTAGAAACAGTCCGCCCGGCTTCAGAACCTTTTCCACACAATCAAGAAACAGCTGATAATTATCACGTCCAACATGCTCCAGCATACCGACACTGACAACACGGTCAAACTGATACTCCTTCTTCGGCAGATCACGGTAATCCATCAGCTCTACCGTAAGATAATCTTCCAGACCCTGATCCTTGATCCGTCTCTGAAATTCTGCATACTGTTCATGACTTAAGGTGATACCGGTACCATGAACCTTATATTTCTTAGCTGCCTCGATCAGCAGAAAGCCCCAGCCGCAGCCGATATCCAAAAGACTCATACCCTCTTCCAGATGTAATTTTTTAAGGATATAATCAACTTTATTTACCTGTGCCTGATACAACGTATCATCCTCATGGATAAAATACCCACAGGAATAACTCATAGTCTCATCCAGCCAAAGTTTATAAAAGTCATTTCCAATATCATAATGGCTGGTCACTTCCTTTTCCTGGTTCTTCTTTGATGTTGAACTGAACATGATCTTTTTCAGAGCAGATTCATTGGTAGAAAATTTCCCCATCTGACCTAGAAAATGATCCAGCGCTTCATAAAGATTTCCCTCGATATCCAGATCCCCACGCATATACGCCTCACCCAGTGCAAGGGATGTGCTCTTCATCAGATCCGCCAGAGGAATCGCTTTCTTAAAATTCACCGTAAATGTAGGTTCACCCTCTCCAATGTGATACTCGGAATTCTTGAACTTTACCAGAAATGGATAATCTGTAAAGCGTTCAAGGAACTGTACCATTGCTTTCTCTTCCGTCTTCTCCTGTAATGTCTCAAACATAATAGTCTACCTCCTTTAACACAGCACTATGATACACCCGGAGGAAGGCTTTATGTCAAGGGAGATATACAACAAAATTTTATCAATAAAATGAGAATATTTGGTAAAACTCTTCCTTATAATTATTTATAGTTATCCAAATTAACTCGATATTTAAAGTCCACATTTAACCCAGCCCTCAAAAGCACTGACATTTTCAAAACATAATCGTCAATTATATATCATTTCCCGATAATCATCTTTGTATTTTACGCATTTTTTATTGCTTTATATATAATTCAGACTTATAATAAAAGATACAAAAAAAGAGCGAAAACCATATAAAAATCCAACACTGGAGGGAACCTTATGAACGAAGAACTTTTTAATGAAGCATCAAAATCCAACATCCTGTCAAAACAACTGGTCGATCAACTTCAGGAAAGCATGACCTACAGCAGCATCTCCTTCATCAATTGGACCATCGAAGTCCTCAAGCTCCTGAAAGCCCGCATCGAACGCGGCGACAAGATCAAAGATGAGACCACCGGCGTGATCTACGATTTCTACACCTTCCGCCAATTTGTAGAAACCAACTTCTCCACCTACATCACCGGCCAGGTCTTCAACACCTCCATCCGGTCCCAGAAAGTCTACTTCACCCTGGAAGCCTGCCCAGGCGGCTACAACCTCCTCATGGCAGACTCCGGCAACGAAAAAACCTACCGCTGGATCTCCAGCTTAAGCAAACGCTTCTCCCTGGTAGAAATGATCGCCACCGGAATCGTCTACGTCAAAGACAACCGTACCGACACCTACCAGCCATTTATCTCCGAAAACGGCAAATACTGCAAATACAACAAAGACCTGGGAAAACTCATAGAACTCTGATCAAAACGGGGAATCCGCAACCGCAGATTCCCCGTTTTTCTCATCCATCCAGTGCAGCGCCGATGACCCATTCCCCTCTTCAAGCCACAGGGAATCTCAGCCTTTCCTCCCAGCCATCCAGCGCAGCGCCGATGGCTCATCCAACTCCCGTCATGCCACAAGGAATCTCAGCCTTTCCTCCCAGCCGTCCAGCGCAGCGCTGACGGCTCATCCAACTCCCGTCATACCACCCCACTAGCAACACTCCCCACGAGATTTAACACGTCTCACGGCCAACGCACAGCCAGTGAGGGGCTTCTTTCCAGGCTGACTCTGCAGGAGGGGAGCTGCTTCTTAGGTGGCGGAAATCTGCGTTGCTTCAAAAAATCTCGCTGTTTGAGCGGCTTCAGACGCGAGTTCGAGATTTTTTGAAGCGCTTTTAGCAGAATTCCGGCACCTTAGAAGCCAGCCCCCGACGAAGCCCCAGCCTGGAAAGAAGCCCCTCACTGGCGTCCCCTTCCGCCATATAACTACCTCCGTTTAAATCTCCCCAAGAAATCCAAACACCTCCTCATCCTCAAGAAAATGCATCAGCATATAAGCACACATGATCGCAACCCTCTCCTCCTTCAGTATCCTCCTGACCTCATCCCGGTCCGCGATCACAACCTCGATCTCCTCACTATCCTCCTGAGCCGCCTTACTAACCTCACCACTGGCATACCCATAAACCGTAGCACAGGATTCATCCGTCATCCCAATCGTCGTAAAATAAGGCTTCTCAAAAGCCTCCGCAACCTTGATCGGCTCCAGCTTCAACCCGGTCTCCTCAAACATCTCCCGCACAGCACCCTCATGGAAATCCTCCCCAGGCTCCACAAGCCCCGCCGGAAACTCATAAATATACCCGCCGATCGTATACCGATACTGACGGATCAGCACAACCTTATCCCGCTTCTCTCCATAAACACTGTAAATGATCACCCCATCCGGATGATTCTCCCCTGTAGAAAGCTTCATATCCTCCACACTCTTCGCCCTGGAGGCCACAAAATAAGAAACCGGCGTATCATGTACACTGGTCGCATCCACTCCATAAAGATTCACGAACTTATTATCTGTAAGTTTTTTCACACTGTTGATCTTACCCATCTGAAAAGCTCCTTCCCGAAAATTTTTCTAAAAACATTTTATCCCATCCAAAACCAAAGGTCAATTTTTTATACTTACACTCCCTTCACAATAGTGCTATAATAAATACCCTGCTATAAAATTAAAAATCCACTTATCACATTACCAAACAGCTACTGTAGACAAGAAAGAAGGAAAAAACATTGAAAAACCAGACCAATGCTGCCCAGGCCGAAAACCCTCTGGGAACCGCCCCTGTAGGCAGCCTGATCGCCAAATTCGCCATTCCCGCCATCATCAGCATGCTGGTCAGCGCTCTGTACAATATCGTTGACCAAATCTTTATCGGACAGGGCGTAGGAATGCTTGGAAACGCCGCCACAAACATCGCATTTCCCGTAACCATTATCTCTACTGCTGCTGCACTGCTCCTGGGAATCGGCAGCGCCTCCAATTACAACCTGGAAATGGGCGCAGGAAACGAAAAAAAAGCCAGCTCCATTGCAGGAACCGGACTCTCCGCGCTGATAATCTCCGGTACGATACTCTCTGTCATCGTCCTTCTGTTCCTGAAGCCACTGCTTCATTTTTTCGGCGGAACACCGGACGTCATGCCCTATGCCATTGATTACATGGGGATCACCGCCATTGGACTTCCCTTTTATGTTTTAAGCACAGGCGGCAACCACCTGATCCGAGCAGACAGGAGTCCTACCTATTCCATGACCTGCATCCTGGCCGGTGCCGCCATCAACACCATCCTGGACCCGCTTTTCATCTTTGGATTCGGCTGGGGCATCAAAGGTGCAGCCTGGGCAACCGTGATCGGCCAGATTGTATCCGGACTTCTGATCATCTTTTATTTTTCCAGACTCCGAAAAATGTACCTGGACCACTCCATGCTGATTCCTAAGGCACGCAATCTGTCTGCCATTTTTTCTCTGGGAATGGCATCCTGTATCAATCAGGTTGCCATTGCTGCAGTGCAGATTGTCATGAACAATACACTTCGCCATTACGGAGCACTCTCCGCTTACGGAAGTGATATTCCGATCGCTTGTGCAGGGATCATTTCCAAAGTCAATCAGGTATTTATGGCCATCTGCATCGGAATCTCCCAGGGCTCCCAGCCCATCTGGGGATTTAACTACGGCGCCGAAAAATACAGCCGTGTACGCCAGACATACCGCTATTCCGTAACCTTATGTACTGTGATCGCAACCATATTTTTTATCTGCTTCCAGTTCTTCCCGCATCAGATCGTAGGCATCTTCGGAAACGGCAGCGACCTGTACTTTCATTTTGCAGAAAAATATCTCCGCATCTTCATGCTGATGACCTTTGCCAACGGGATCCAGCCTATGTCCGCCGGCTTTTTTACCTCCATTGGAAAAGCCAGGCTTGGTGTGATCATGTCCCTCACAAGGCAGGTGCTCTTCCTGCTGCCGCTGATCGTCATCTTCCCGGTCTTCTTCGGAATCGATGGCGTCATGTACGCAGGACCAATTGCAGATACCTCTGCATTTGTGCTGGCCGTTGTTTTTGCCAGACGTGAGCTTGGAGTCATGAAAACTGCAGAACAAAACGCCTGACATAAAAAATGCCATGTAATTTACTGCCCATCGGCAATATATTACATGGCATTTCTCACATTCTCAGATATTTATCTGAAACCACCAATTTCTGATCTTTTCTTCATCCTCCGGCAGCTGCTTATGATCAGTCACCTTTCAGTACAACACGGATTTTCTTATAGATTACAAATACGATCAGAGATGTCAGTGCATATTTAAAGATATTAAACGGAGCAATGATCAGCAGTGCAAAGGTAAGCAGTCCGTTTACGGAGCTGTGTACTGCGCTTCCCATCTGGATAAAGGTCTCGATTGGCATTCCAAACGCCTTACCGTAAGCCGGAAGCAATACAAAGGCATTGACAAAGCATGCAAGGATCGCTGTCAGGACTGTTCCTGCTGCCATACCTGCAACTGCATGTACTCTGCTCTTTTTGTGACGGAAACGGTAGATCAGGCCGGCCGGTACCACATAGGCACATCCAAACAGGAAATTGGCAACATCACCAACACCGGCAGTCATGGTTCCCTTAGTCACAAGATGTACGAGAATCTTCACAAGCTCGATCAGGATACCTGCCACAGGTCCCATAGCGAAGGTTCCTACCATAACCGGTACCTCGGAAAAATCAAGCTGATAAAAAGACGGTGCAAGAAACGGGATCGGAAACTCAAGATTCATCAATACTCCTGCCACAGCACCAAGCATGGCTACCTGCGCGATGGTTCTTGTTCTGCTTCTTTCCACAGCATTTCCTCTCTGTAATATCTGTTCACTCATAACTCTCTCTCCTTCTTCAGAAATATTCAAAGAAAATTTCCACAAGAAATCTTTATGCGAAAAAAATTTCTTCACATAAAAAGCCCCGGGAGCTTCTTCCCGGGGCACTGAGCACGTTCTTTAAATACTGCGCGTTCTTCTCTCATCCAGACTTTACTGTCGGTTCCGGAATTTCACCAGATCAGCCGCCAAAGCGGGTCGCGGACTATACCGCCGGTAGGGAATCACACCCTGCCCCGAAGAAATTTTCTTTTTTATGAGTTCATTATAACGCGCTCTTTTTATAATTACAAGCCTTAATTCTGTCACAGAAGCATTCTGCTCCATTTATATAAATCTAAGATCCACTCCTTTATGATCAAACCCGGATTTTCTTTACCGTACTCCAGCTACTGTAAAGAACCTTTTTTCCGACTCTTTTATATGACCGGATGCGGACATAATAGGTCTTTTTGTTTTTCAGTCCTGATATCTTATATCTGGTCGCAGACTGTTTTCCAACTGTGACCGTTTTTCTTTCTTTTGTAAATCTGCTGTCTGCTGCATACTGGATCTGATAGCCGGTTGCCTGTATATTTTTCTTCCAGCTTGCGGTAAAGGATCTGTTTGCTTTTTTCAGTCCTGTCAGCAGAGTTTTTAGAGGCAGGATCTTAAAGGTAAGCGTTTTGTTGATACGACTGTATTTTCCGATTCCTCTGACCTGTACAGTTCCAATTCCGGAATTTTTATTATTTTTGTAATACAGCTTATAAGCACTCGCACCGATCTTCTTTCCATTTACAGTTACGGTTACTGATGGCCGGATGGATTTTCCCGTATAAGTGTAAGAGGTTCTGTTTAGCTTAACATTGCTGACAAACTTTTCTGTCTTTTTTATGATCTTGAAATGAATGGTTGCGGTACCTTTATAATAACCGGTACCATAAATGGTTACCGTTGCAACACCCGGATACTGATTATCCTCGTAGTACATATAATAATCTTCGCCGGCTTTCAATCCGGGGATTACGATGGCAGGTGTAAGTTCTTTTCCTGTATATGTCTGATCAGCTATTGGATCCGCAGCCGGCAGTTTTCCGTAAATAGTAAAATATAATGTTTCCGATCCTTTATAATTGCCGATTCCCGTGAGCTCTGCACGAGCTTCACCAGGCTTTTCATTATTAACATAGGTTACCGTATAATCTTTTCCCTGTACCAGTCCGTCAATTACCACTTCCGGTTCCACTTTTTTTCCTTTAAAGGTGGTTTCCAGGTATGTTTCATTATTTTCCGCAAAATAGCACACATACATTCCATTTTCATCTGGCGTAATCTTGAAACTCCGCTCTACTGTACCGCAGAAAATATCTTTTCCCGTGATCTTTACAGTCGCAGTTCCTGCATTGATGTTATTTTCATAAGTTACTTCATAATCGAAGCCCTGCTCAAGTTCCGGTGCGGATTCACTGGATTCTATTTCGGGTTCATGGCTTTTTCCATTATATTCATAGTCTGAAGTGATCTGTTCAAACCATTCATTCTGAAGCGGTATCCGGTTGTCTGCTGACAGCTCCACAAACGTGCAGCCACGGTCCTCTGCGTATTTCTGAAGTGTGGAATCCTTTTTTCCCGCGATCAGTGCTGAATCCCTGAACGCATCATCCGCCCAGACAGTATCTGTGCTCAGTACTCTTATCCTGCACCCGGAAGACAGACGAAGTCCATTTTTCCCAACTGATTTTACAGATGCGGGAATTATAATATCACGGATCCCTGAACTGCTCTGGAATGCATATTCACCGATTTCTTCCAAGCCTTCGTTCAGGACAGCTTTCGTAAGCGACGAACAGTTTCCGAAAGCACCTTCTCCAAGGCTTCTGACACTTCCCGGTACTGTTATGGAAGAAACATTTACACAGTAATAAAAAGCATAGTCTCCCACGCTTACAGTTCCATCCGGGATCTGGTAATCTCCGGAACGTCCGGACGGAAACACGATCAGTTTTGTGCCATCCTTGCTGAATACCACTCCGTCTTTTTCAGAAAAATACGGATTTTCCGGATCTACTTTAATTTCTGTCAGACTGGACTCAGACAAGCCCTCCACAAAAGCAGCCAGCCCTATAGATGACACATTTGGGGGAATCGTAACAGATTTCAATTTCTCACAGTTGTAAAAAGCATTCTTTTCGATGGTTGTAAGCGAATCCGGCAAAGTAACAGACTCTATATCAGAAGCCTGGGTGCAATACTGGAAGGTACTGTTTCCAAGAACCGTTACTTTTCTTCCGTCAATAGTATCCGGAACTACGATATTTGTATCCGTTCCTTCATACTGATACAGCCTGAGTGTTCCATCATTCAGAATCTTATAAGAATAGTCATAGTCCATTTTGGACAATTCATAATGTCTGGGGGCATTTCCCGTATATCCGCAGTCAACCAGATATCTTTCTCCGTCAATTATGACTACAGAGTTCCTGTGACCGCTTCCCGCCCCCGGATCATTTGCCGCATACCTTGCATACACGGTCAGTCCCAGTTTTTCGCACATATAGTTCACTGCGCTGGTATTGGCCCAGCAGTCTCCGCCGCCATCCAGCATCAGGCCTGTATAACCGGAATGATACTGACTGTAATTGAAGTTGTTGGCAAGCCATCTGGCGATCGTCTCAACCTTTTTATAATCGGACATTTCCGCAGTAATATTTTCTTTGAGGAATGTATCCATTTTTTGTTCTGCGTAATACTCCGCATAATCTTTGAGTATGAATTTATAATAAACGGTACTGTTTCCATCCTGTACAGAGATCAGGGTCTCTCCAAACATGTATTCCCACTGGCTCTTTACGTCATTTCCGTTTTTGTCTACATAGGTTACATACTGCATTTTAGGAGTAACAAGACCGGTTTCGCTGACTTTCGCAGTATAACCGGAAACAACCGTATATACCGGATTTTTGCCGGATGTCTGGATCTGATAAGATGTCTGCATGGTATCCGGCATGGAGATCACACTGCTGTAAGTATCATTCATCGCATACAGATATATTTCTGTACTCTCCACATCTGTTTCTTTTTCGGAAGTGCCTGCTGCCGGAATATCATCTGTGAATATATCTTCCTGCTGCTCCTTGTTTTCTCCGTCACCAAAAATTTCTTCCGGTGCCGCAGCCTCCTCTGTTCCTTCTGCTTTTCTGATGACCGCCGAAGGTTCTTCCAGAATTAATCCTTCATCAGAATCCTGTTGTATTTCCTCATTCTCTGAGCTTTCAGCTTCATCCGTTTCCGTTCCGATATCTGATCCCGGAAACTCTTCTTCTGTAATCTGATCTGTGCTCACGGTATTATCTTCTCCCGCGATCTGATCTGTGTTTACGGTATTTTCTGATTCCTCAAAATTCCCGTCATCTGTAAAAGTATCAATGGCGTCTGTTATATCCGTCTGTGCGTCTGTAAAATCTTCGGCCACCACCGGTCCACATGGAACAATAGACATACATAATGACAGACCAAATGCTATCAATTTTTTCGGAAATTTCATTTCGTACCTTTCCTTCCTTTTTATGTAAACCATTTATATGTAAGTTCTGTTTTTATTATAACGCGGCCCTGTCTTTTCGCAAGCTGCAATAATGTCCCCAACTCTGCAAAAAACCGCTGTGATCTTCATTTTAGATCACAGCGGTTTATGTTTTATTATCGGAACATCAGACTTTCCACAATTTCAGCATTACTGTTCTTTCCATATCCGCATTCAATCAACCAGTTTTCTGGCTGGATACTGCCAACACCACGTTCTACTGTGATGCTGCATGCTCATATGCATTCTGTATTCTTACAGAATATCGATATGTTCTCCTGCAAGTGCCTTGTTCATGCTTCGTACTGCGCAAAATTTACCACACATGGAGCAGGTATCATCATGCTCCGGTTTGCGCTCATTCCAGATACGTTTTGCTGTCTCCGGATCCATGGCGCATTCCCACTGTGCCTCCCAGTCAAGCTTTCTTCTGGCATCTGCCATCTTGTCATCGATCTCACGGGCACCGCGGACACCTTTGGCAATGTCTGCTGCATGAGCTGCGATCTTAGATGCCATGATTCCCTGTTTTACGTCCTCAAGATTCGGAAGTGCAAGGTGCTCTGCCGGTGTTACATAGCAGAGGAATGCTGCTCCGGACATAGCAGCTACTGCTCCGCCGATCGCGGATGTGATGTGGTCATATCCCGGTGCAACGTCAGTTACGATAGGTCCTAATACATAGAACGGTGCACCCTGGCAAATGGACTGCTGTACTTTCATATTTGCCTCAACCTGATCAAGCGGCACATGTCCCGGTCCCTCAACCATAACCTGAACGTCCTTTTCCCATGCACGTTTGGTCAGCTCGCCAAGACGTACAAGCTCCTCGATCTGGCATACGTCTGTTGCGTCAGCCAGACATCCAGGACGGCAGGCATCACCAAGAGAGATGGTCACATCATACTCGCGGCAGATATCCAGAATCTCGTCGTAGTATTCATAGAACGGATTCTCCTCACCGGTCATGCACATCCATGCAAATACAAGGGATCCTCCTCTGGAAACGATATTCATTTTTCTCTTGTGATTACGGATCTGATCGATGGTCTTTCTTGTGATTCCACAGTGAAGAGTTACAAAGTCAACACCATCCTGTGCATGGAGTCTGACTACATCGATAAAATCTTTAGCTGTCAGCGTATCAAGATCTCTCTGATAGTGGATAACGGAATCATAAACCGGAACGGTTCCGATCATTGCCGGACACTCGGATGTAAGCTTACGTCGGAACGGAATGGTATTTCCGTGGGAAGAAAGATCCATGATAGCATGGGCGCCCATGTTTACAGCTTCCATTACTTTCTGCATCTCTACATCGTAGTCCTTGCAGTCTCTGGATACACCAAGGTTTACATTGATCTTGGTGCGGAGCATGGAGCCTACGCCCTCCGGATCGATACATTTGTGATTTTTATTTGCACAGATCGCCACCTTACCGGAGGCTACCAGCGGAAGCAGTTCCTCTGTTGTCATGCGTTCCTTCTTAGCTACGATCTCAAGCTCAGGTGTGATGATGCCTTTACGGGCTGCCTCCATCTGTGTACTGTAATTTCTCATGTAAAAAAAATCTCCTTCCATAAATTCTTTGTGTTTATACAACAAAAAACCGGCTGCTGCAACGCATACGCATCACGGCAACCGGCTCTTACTCTTACGTACTTAATGAAAATCTTCTGTACTTCTGATCTCTTCTGTACTCTCTGATCTTCTGTGTCTTTAAGAATCCTTCGTGCATATGTCCCTACGTTGGCATTATCCAAATCAGGTTATGGGTCAAGACATTTACAGTCTACTCTCAGCTCGCTTCAGCGGGCCCCCCTGTTTTCATATGTTGGGGACGTTTGTTCGTCCATGTGGTTATTATAGTATACCGGCTAAAATTTGTAAACCACAATTCTGCATTTTATGACTTTTTCTTTCGACATAATCTGCCATTTTATCTCTCAAACTCCCCGGGATCTTTCTTTACAGACATTCTTCCACAGCTTTGCTGTTCCCCGTCAGGAGGATATCCGCAATCCGCATTCACTGCTTATTGCTTTTCGCAATTACAGCAGTCGATTTCCCTGATCCGGTCAAGCTCTGCAAGGTTTTCTGCACCTGCACGGCGGATCCCCGCAAAAATGGAGCCCGCAATATTGTGCCATACACTGAAGATCGCGCCCGGAAGTGTTGCAAGCGGATTGGCTGCAAAATTAGCTGCTGCCAGTGAGACAGCAAGGCCACTGTTCTGCATGCCTACCTCTATAGCTATAGCTGTTGTTCTGGAATACTCCACATGGAAGATTTTTGCAGCCAGAAATCCCAGCATCATACCACAGAAATTGTGGATCGCCACTACTCCAAGCACCAGAACTCCACAGCTTACGATCTTCTCTGCATTTACAGCCACAATTCCTCCGATGATCATAACAATAGCTACAACCGACACCAGCGGCATAACATCGGATACCTTATCCACATGCTCTCCCGCAAGGCTCCGAAGAAAAACTCCCAGGAGAACCGGGATCAGAATTACCTTTACCACAGAGATCACCATAGCCCAGAAGGATACTTCCACCCAGGTTCCTGCCAGAACATATACAAGAAACGGTGTCATCAACGGTGCTGCCAGTGTGGAAACTATAGTCATTCCCACAGAAAGCGCCACATCACCTCCTGCGATATAGGTGATCACATTGCTGGCTGTTCCGCCCGGACAGCATCCCACCAGGATCACTCCCAGTGCCAGATCTGCCGGAAGGTTCATCACTTTACACAAAAGCCAGGCGATCACCGGCATAATGGTATACTGAGCCACTGCACCGATCACCACTTCTTTGGGTCTGGAAAAAATTGCCCGGAAGTCATCCAGTTTTATGGTCAGACCCATACCAAACATGATCACTCCCAGAAATACAGACGTATAGTTCGTCATCCAGGAAAATCCGTCACGCCAGAAAAAAGCCAGGCAGGAAAAAGCGATGATAATGATCCCGATATATCTGGATGCAAGGCTGCTGATAATTCCGATTTTCTTTAAAACTTTTCCCATACATTATACCTCGTAGCTGAAGTTGTCGATCAGTCTTGTTTTTCCGATGTAAACAGCCATTGCTACAAGAACGCTGCGGTCAGCTTTTTCCACCGGCTGCATGGTAAGTGCATCTACCATGGATACATAATCAATCTTTGCCAGAGGCTCTGCTTCGATCACTGCTCGCATTTTTCCGAGAAGCTCTTCTGCCGGGATTCCTGCGTGAATGGCTTCCTGTCCGGCTTTTACTGCCTTTGACAGGCAAAGAGCTGCTTTTCTCTCTTCAGGGCTTAAGTATGTATTTCTGGAGGATTTTGCAAGTCCGTCCTCCTCACGGATGATCGGACAGCCTACAATCTCAATATCGAAGTTCAGATCACGCACCATCTTGCGGATGATGGCCAGCTGCTGTGCGTCTTTCTGTCCGAAATATGCTCTGTCCGGTGCCACAATGTGGAACAGCTTGGTCACAACGGTACACACACCTTTGAAATGGATCGGACGTGTTTTTCCGCAAAGTGTCTCTGACAGAGTATCTATACTTACAAATGCGTGGGGATCATGATACATCTCGGAAGGCTCCGGGCAGAAGATCAGGTCTGCTCCCAGACTTTCGCAGAGTTTGCTGTCACGCTCAAAGTCTCTCGGGTAGGCTTCCAGGTCCTCGGTAGGACCGAACTGTGTAGGATTGACGAAATCGGATACCACTACGATATCATTCTGCTCTCTGCATTTTTTGATCAGGCTTGCGTGTCCCTCATGGAGAAATCCCATGGTTGGCACAAGGCCTACTGTTTTTCCTTCTTTTTTCCACGCTTTGATCTGTTTTCTTGTTTCTTCTACTGTTTTTGTTACCTGCATTGTGCTCTCCTCTTTTCCGGTTCCGGAACCGGTTTTCTTAATAGATTCGAGATAGCCTCTTTTCTGAATTCACCTTCGTCTTATTATCTTCCTGATCTGCGTCAGGCCATATCCTTCAGCAGTCCGTGTTTCTCATAATTGGTCACTCTGCTGATCCTGTTCTCTTCATCTACAAATACAACTGCAGGCTTGTGAGTACGGGCTTCTTCCTGCTCGTACTGTGCGTAAGCCATAATGATGATCTTGTCACCGGTGCTTACACATCTTGCTGCTGCTCCGTTCAGGCAGATCATACCGCTTCCGCGTTCTCCACAAATGGTGTATGTCTCGAAACGGCTGCCGTTGTTCACATCTACGATCTGGACCTTCTCATATTCCAGTATCCCGGCAGCTTCCAGCAGTTCCTCATCCACAGTGATACTTCCTACATAATCCAGTTCCGCCTGGACAACGGTTGCTCTGTGGATCTTTCCTTTTAACATCTCTATTGTCATCTTATATAAGTCCTTTCCTGCAGGGAATAACTTTCAAGTGGATAAAAACATCCGCTTCCGTATTTAATAAAAAAACGTCTCGGGGTACACTTCGACCCTGAAACGCTTCTGATTGATTCCCTGTATATTGAGTCCTGTTTTTTATACACGAAAAGCATGCTCTTCAACAGTTGCTCAAAATTCCCATAACTGTTGTAACGCCTTCGTTATCATCGATACAGGCTCGTATCTTTTATAATTTTCATATATCCGTCCGTTCCCGATCCCGGGTTCCGGCTGGCTATTTTTATATAAGATTCCAGTGATTTCAGCCAGAGTATAGTTTTGAGTCCAAATACTATCTCTGTGGGGTATTATTGCACCCCGACACTGGTTTGTCAATAATTTTCATATTCTCTATTATCGTGAATGGCAGTAATAATCCCAAAACCAGTTACTTTCACCAAAAAACCCTCCCACACAGCAATTTCTCTGCCATGTGAAAGGGCTTTAGCTTTCTTCCTTTATGCACATTATTTATGGATATGCACATCCAGCTGATTATAAGGAATCTCAATTCCATAATAATCAAAATCTTCCTTAATCCTCTGGTTCAATCTCCATCTGGCTGCCCAGTAGCGGTCGGTATCTACCCAGACACGAAAGCCCATGATCACAGAGCTTTCTGCCAGCTCGTCTACGAATACCACCATCTCTTCGTCTTCTCTTGTATCCGGATCCTCGGTGAGGATATCTTCCAGGATATCCTTGGCCTTCTGGATATCTGCATTGTAAGAGATCCCCACTTTGATCTCCAGCCTTCGCTGATCCCTTGCTGTTACGTTGGTGATGGTCACATTGGAAAGAGTACCGTTCGGGATCACGATGTGCTTGTTATCAATGGATAACAACGTTGTATAACAGATCTCGACCTTGGCTACCGTTCCCTCGCTTCCGTCCTGTCCGTTAACGATGATGTAATCCCCTACCTGGAAAGGCTTGAACAGAAGAAGCATCATGCCTCCTGCCAGGTTGGCAAGTCCGCCCTGGAGGGCAAGACCCATAGTAACACCTGCAGTTCCGAGAAGTGCTGCCAGAGATGATTCCTTTACTCCAAAGCTTATGGATATGTTAAAGATCAGGAGTATGTAAAGTACGATCTTGACCAGTGAGGACATAAACTGTGCCACTCCTGTATCCAGCCTGGATTTTGTCAGTGATTTCCTCACAAACTTTACGATCCATTTAATTACCGTGCTTCCTACCCAGAAAGCAACAATAGCCAGAACAACCTTGATTCCGAATTTCGTGATGTCCGGCAGGTAATTTTCAAACATCTGCCTGTACTGGCTTACCTGATTTCCGACCTCCTGCACGGTCTGTACAGTACTATCCAAATATAATCCCTGCTACTAAAAACATATACATATGTGTATATGCTAGATGATTTACTACAATCTCACGATTTGTAGTTACTGCTTCAACGTATATGCTTTTGATGATATAAATATCAATCTACTCACAAGTTCTTGTACACTCCACAGTCGTAAATTCCCGACTAAGCCATCGGTACATATCTGTATAGTCTTGTATATGACATTATACAGACTTCATCTAAATAGCTTTTCCTTTCTTAATATTTGTTTTTCTTTGCTACTTGGTTTTCGTAGACTTATACCATTACTCAATTACAACCATCAAGGTTCTACCCTATAGTTAGCAAGGCTGTTTCAACTTGCACTGGTTCATTTCCTGTAATTCCAGTAGTTTTAAGTTACCAACTAGTGTTTTGGATTTTAAACACCTTTGAGTGTATTTACTCACATTTGTTGACATTTCTGATTACATATGTATCCCTCTTGTCTGATCGATCATTCGATATACATATGCGGATCGATCTATGTATTCCTGATGTAAACATTCCCTATAATCCGCATCTGGTAATATAATAATACAGCAGTGGTTTTTCCCTGTAAACCTGATTTCTCCGGTTCTATAAAGTATAGGGTATAAACCACTGCTGTATTTCTGTTATAGCTTTATTGTATATCTGTCCGGTAATCCGCCGCAGAATGCTGCTGAATATACATTACTGTTCACTCTGTTCTCAGTAACACGCCTGGCGATGCACAGAATTTATGCTGATCGCATAAATTCGCGCGGTATGTCTCGGATTTTCTCTTTATTTACTGATTCCCTTCATGGAAAGGCTGATACGTTTTTTCTTCATATCAACACCAAGAACACGGACATCCACGATATCTCCCACACTGACTGCTTCCAGCGGATGTTTGATGAATTTCTCGCTCATCTCGGAAATATGGACCAGGCCATCCTGATGCACACCGATGTCCACAAAAGCACCGAAGTCAATAACATTGCGGACAGTTCCCTTGAGGACCATGCCTTCTTTCAGGTCCTTCATATCCAGGACATCGGTACGGAGGATCGGTTTCGGCATCTCGTCACGTGGATCTCTGGCAGGTTTTTCCAGTTCCTTTACGATATCACGTAAGGTTGGCTCTCCGATCTCCAGCTCCTTTGCCAGTTTTCCGTAATCGCGGATCTGCCCAGAAATACCGGTAAGCTTACGCTCTGCCACATCTTCCGGTGTGTAGCCCAGCTTTTCCAGGAGTTTTTTTGCTGCGTCATAGCTTTCCGGATGGACACTGGTTGCGTCCAGAGGATTTTTGCCTCCTGTGATCCGTGTGAAACCTGCACACTGCTCAAAGGCTTTCGGACCAAGCTTGGCAACCTTAAGAAGTTCTCTTCTTGTCTGGAAACGGCCGTTTTCCTCACGGTAGGCTACAATATTCTTTGCGATGGCCTTGCTGATTCCGGAAATATACTCCAGAAGGGATGCAGACGCAGTATTCAGATCCACTCCGACCTTGTTTACACAATCTTCCACAACGCCGTTAAGGGCTTCTCCCAGCTTTTTCTGGTTCATATCATGCTGATACTGACCGACACCGATGGATTTCGGATCGATCTTTACAAGCTCTGCAAGCGGATCCTGTACACGTCTTGCGATGGATGCGGCGCTTCTCTGTCCAACATCGAAATTCGGGAATTCTTCCGTGGCAAGCTTGCTTGCGGAATATACAGAAGCACCTGCCTCGTTGGTGATAACATACTGGACCTTTTCCGGGATTTCCTTAAGAAGCTCCACGATGATCTGCTCGGATTCTCTGGATGCCGTTCCGTTTCCTACAGAGATCAGTGTCACATGATATTTGCTGATAAGCTTTTTCAGGGTTTCCTTTGCGGCACGGATCTTGGTCTCATTGGTTGGTGCTGTGGGATAAATAACTGTGGTATCCAGAACCTTTCCGGTAGGATCTACCACTGCCAGCTTGCATCCGGTACGGAAGGCAGGGTCCCAGCCAAGAACTACCTGTCCTGCAATTGGAGGCTGCATGAGAAGCTGCTCCAGATTTTTGCCAAAGACATGGATGGCACCATCCTCTGCTGCCTCTGTAAGGGCGCTTCGGATCTCACGCTCAATAGCCGGTCCGATGAGACGTTTATAGCTGTCCTCAATGGCTTCTTTCAGAACAGGTACAGTGTATGGATTATCGCGGACGATCACCTGTTTTTCAAGATAACGGATGATCTCTTCCTCAGGTGCAAGGATCTTCACAGTAAGGAATTTCTCTTTCTCACCACGGTTCAGAGCAAGGACACGATGACCTGCAAGCTTTTTCACCGGCTCCTCAAAGTCATAATACATCTCGTATACAGACTGCTCCTTCTCATCTCTTGCGGCAGAACATATAGTTCCCTTATCCATTGTTCTCTTACGGATACTGATACGATAATCTGCTTCATCAGAAATGTGTTCTGCAATGATATCTCTGGCACCGCTGATGGCCTCTTCCACAGTTTTGACTTCTTTTTCCTCAGAAAGAAATGCTTTTGCCTCTTCTTCAAGAGGTTTCTTCGTCATCTGGAGAAGGATGATGTCGGCCAGAGGTCCCAGACCTTTTTCCCTGGCGATGATGGCACGTGTACGGCGCTTCGGGCGGTACGGACGGTAAAGATCCTCTACCACAACGAGTGTCTGCGCTGCCTCGATCTGTTTCTTCAGCTCCGGAGTCAGCTTGCCCTGCTCCTCGATACTGCCCAGAACCTGAGCCTTTTTATCCTCAAGATTTCTTAAATAAGTAAGTCTCTCATTAAGATTACGAAGCTGTTCGTCGTTCAGTGTACCGGTTGCTTCCTTACGGTATCTGGAAATAAAAGGAATGGTGCAGCCTTCATCGATCAGCTTAACCGCTGCCTCGACCTGCCATTTCTCAACGTTCAATTCTCTGGTAATTACCTGAATAATATCCATTTTTATCTTTCTCCCGTTGTTTCAAATTTGCCTGAGGCTGCTTTTTCCTCTTTACACAGCTTCTGACATTTATCAAAGATCAATCTGTGCGATCACGTCCTTCAGAGCATTGGCGCTTGCATGAAGCTTCTCTGTCTCCTCCTCGGTCAGCGGAACACGAACGATACGTTTTACACCTTCCGGTCCGATAGAAGCCATGGTACTAAGACATACGTCTTCAACACCGTACTCTCCGTGAAGCATGGTTGATACACTGACTATTGTATCAGATGCTGCAAGAAGAAGCGAGCAAAGTCTGCAAACAGATACGGCTACCGCATAAAATGTAGCACCCTTCTTGGCGATCACAGTTGATCCTGAAGTATGAACATACTCCAGAACCTCTTCTCTGTCAAGTGGTTGCAGATCTTTCTGATCCTCATGAACGATCTTGTCAAACTCATCAAGGGTCGCACCTGCAACAAAGGCTCTGGACCACGGTACAAAGGAAGTATCTCCATGCTCTCCGAATACATAGGCGTGGATGTTTTTCTCAGATACACCGTAGTGCTGAGAAAGTCTGCAGCGGAGACGGGCCGTATCCAGGGCGGTTCCGGAACCAAGGATCTGATTTTCCGGCAGTCCGGAAAGCTTTGCAAATGCATAAGTCATAATATCACATGGATTACTTACGATAATATAAAGCGCTTTGGGAGCCACCTTTACGATCTCCGGAGTAATACTCTTCATAATGTTGACGTTGGTCTGTGTCAGCTCGATGCGAGTCTGTCCCGGTTTTCTGGCAATACCGGAAGTGATGATCACAATGTCAGAATCTACAGCATCCGGGTAATCTCCTGCCACGATGGAGATCGGCTCACGGAAACTGGTTCCCTGCTCAATATCCATAACCTCACCTTCAGCCTTATCTTTGTTAATATCGATCAGAACAATCTCTGATGCAATACTCCTCTGTGATAAGGTATAAGCGATAGTTGCTCCTACACTTCCTGCTCCGATGATCGTAATTTTACTGCTCATATTTGTTCTCCTTTCAGCGTTGTTTGTCATTTTAATAACAACTTTAATTACACACATTCAAACATAACATAAAACATTGCCCTGTGCAATAAAAATTTTATTGTATTTCTCAGGTTAATCCCCGCTAATTTGCATTTCAAATTATTTAAACCGCTTATATTTTCTGATATTTTTCATATTATTCTGTATACATTCCTGTTATTTTTTTATCGATTTATAGAAGCAATTTCAGAAACCTAGCAAAAAACCTCTGAACTTCAAAAAAAATCAAGAAGTCCAGAGGTTTCTTTCACCTCTTATTATTGGCTTAGATTCAGATGTTTATAGCTGCTCCAACGTTCACCCGGTTAATTCTTTGCCTGGGCAAGGGCTTTTTGTGCAGCGTCCAGGATCCCTTCGGAAGAATATGTGGCTCCGCTGACAGTATCGATCCCATCCGCCGACTGGTTTGCCATGATCTGAGAATAGATCGTGCTCCATGCAGGATCAAAAAATTCCGGTGTATCCTGATTTGTCTGCTCAATGGATGCGATCTGGCCTCCTGAGATCGTAATTGTCAGATATGTTTTTCCTCCATATCCAAAAGCCGAGCCTGTATACGTTCCATCTCTGTACATTCCCACCGGTTCCGGTGCTTCCGTTGGCTCCGGTGTTGCATCCGGCTCATCTGTCCCTGGTGTTGGAGTTACATTGGGTTTTTCAGGAACCGGCGTCATATTCGGATTCTCCGGCTCCGGCGTCGGGGTTGCTGCCGGCGTCTCTGTTGGCTTCGGTGTGGCCGTTGGTTTCGGCGTTGCCGTAGGTTTCGGTGTGGCTGTTGGCTTTGGTGTCGGTTTCTTTGTCGGAGTTGGTGTCGGTTTCTTTCCATACTCCGGATTGATCGCTTCTTTAAGAGCTTTTTTTACAGCGTTGAGGATTCCGTTGGAGGAATAGGTTGCTCCGCTGACTGCATCAATATCATCTACAGAATCCGTACCAATGATCTGTTCCTCCAGCACGCTCCATGCTTTTTCAAAAAACTGCTTTGTGTCCGTATTTTCCTGTTTCAGAGCTTGGATCACTCCATCCTTGATGGTCACAATTACTTTCACGTCTCCATTGAAGCCCTTTGCCGAAGCTGTATATTTACCGTCCAGATATTTTTTGGGACTGTCCGGATCTTCCGGTTCCTTTGTAGGAGATGGTTTTTTGGATGGTTTTTTTGTAGGTGACGGAGCTGATGTCGGAGTTGGTAAAGCAGTTGCCGCAGGTGTAGGGGTGACCTGCTGGCTGTTTCCATCTGCCGCTGCCTGGGAGAGGGCATTCTGAACTGCCTGGATGATTCCGTTGGAGGAATAGGTTGCTCCACTTACTGCATCTACATTCGGTGTATTTCCGGCGATCATCCTGCTGATCACACCCCGAGCTGACGCAAAATACGACGCGGTTTCTCCAGATGCCTCCAGAATATCTATGGCTGCAATCTTTCCGCCGCTGATTGTTACTCTCACGCGAATCGTCCCGCCAAATCCGGTTCCGCTTCCTTCATACGTACCGTCCTTATATCCATCTGCCGGAACGCTTGCTACCGGTGTCTGCGTGGTTCCCTGTCCTGCGGCGCTGGCATTGCTTTTTGCAGATTCGGAAACCGTTCTTGTACCTGAGCTTTTTTTCGCTGCTGTTTTTTTTGCACTTTTTTTCGATGAGCTTTTCTTTTTTGTTGTACTGTTTTTCTCAGCTGTGGCAGTTGTGCTGTCAGAAACAGTATTTTCTTTTTCATACCCGAGATATTTTTCCAGCTCTGAAGCAGACATTACGGTCGTCTCTGCTTGCCCGACTGCTTCTGTCTCTCCATCAGAGCCCTTCGCCTTTATGCCTGAAAACACAAGCGCCGCAATCACAGCAGCTGCAGGAACCAGCTTGGTCCAGGGTATCTTCGGAGTATTTTTTTCCTCCTGCTTTTTATCTTTCAGATCTTTTTCCATGCTTCCTTACTCTCTCCTCTTTTCTTGCGGCCTCTGTCAGACATTGCTCTTCAGAAATCAGCAGACCTCTGCCGCAGACATTGCTCTATGTCTGCGGCAGAGGCTTCTGGATATCTGTGATCACATTCGGTTCAACAGTGAAATTATTTAACTGTTACCACAAATTTCTTTGTAATTCCGTTGCATTTCACTGTGATCGTTGCTTTACCTTTTTTGATTCCCTTTACAACACCCTTGCTGTTTACAGCTGCAACTTTTTTATTGCTGCTTGTATATGTAACCTTGCCTGCAGGTGCTGCTTTGGATCTGATGGTTGTTGTTTTACCTTTTTTGATCGTTGCAGAAGATTTTACAAGACTGAATGCAGGATTCTTGACAACTACTTTGCAAGTTGTCTTCAGGGCTCCTGCCTTTGCTGTAATCGTAACGGTTCCTGCTTTGATTCCTTTTACAACACCTGTTTTACTGTTTACGGTTGCAACCTTTGTGTTGCTGCTTGTGTATTTTACAGTTGCAGATGGTGTTGCAGTTGCTTTTACAGTTGCTGTTTTTCCTTTGTAGATCGTTACGGAAGCCTTTGCGAATTTAATTTTAGAAGCTTTTACTGTTACCTTGCAGGTTGCTGTGGCATTTCCTACCTTTGCTGTGATAACTGCTATTCCGGCTTTTACGCCTTTAACAACACCCTTGCTGCTTACTGTTGCAACCTTTGTGTTGCCGGACTCAAATGTCACTGTTGCATCGCTGTCATTTGTTGTTGCCTTAAGAGTCGTTGTTTTTCCTGTATATACAGCTGCTGCTGTCTTATCAAGTGTAACTGTTACCTTCTGAAGCTCTTTCTCTGCTCCCTGAAGATGTTCAAGTGCTTCATTTACCTCAGCCTGACTTGCATCTGTTTTTGCAAGAATGTCTTCTGCTTCCTGAAGCTCACCGGCAAAGGACTTCCAGGTTGCAATTGTGTAATCTGCCTCTGCCAGAGCCTTTGCAGCTTCCACTTCTGTTTTAAGACTTGTAAAATCAGTCGGCTCCATTGTAGGATTTACGATATTCTCTGCAGTTGCCTGGAAGCTGTAGGTATAGTCATTATATCCAAGAGCATACACTGTCAGTTTCCAGTATCCTGTTCCGTCTGTTCCTCCCGGAAGCTTGCAGCGTGCAGATTTTGTAAGTCCAAGCTGGATTCCCATTGCTTTATGCATCCAGTTATCTGCGGCAAACTTGGTTCCATAAGAAGCGAGGCATTTCGTATATGTAGAATCATCTCCATAATAATCCCAGCGTACAGCCTGCATATTTGCACCAAGATCGCCATAATTTCCATTGAGATCCACACGGAGAAATTCGCCGTAGCTTCCGCTTGCTGCTTTTACACTCGGCTTGATCTCTGTTGCTGTTTTTAACGCCTGATCCTTGATACCGGAAGCTGTTCCGTCTGATTTTCTTGCTGTAAATGTAAAGCCGTCACCATTTTTCTCCGCATATTTCAGACCATTTGTCTGTGCATTTACGTCTGCCACAAGGCCTTTATAATACTGGAGATTGTTTTCACTGTATCCTCCGGAGAGCACAGCTCCATCCTGTACAACATTATACTTTTTGCAGAAATCTGCAAAATCTGCGGTCTTAACTGCTACCGGGACATATTTCAGACCATATATCTCATAATGATCCATCGTATAGGTTTTTCCATCTTCTGTTGTTATACTGCCTCTGTTCCATTTTACCTTGGAACCGTCTGTAAGATAAAGTGTGCTTCCTTTATCCTCCCAGTAGGATACGTCGAATCTGGTTCCGTCTTCAGCAATGATCGTAGCTTCTGTCTGATAGCTTCCTCTGTGAAGTCCATGATTTGCAGTCGCTCTTGTTACTGTATCAAAAGCTCCTATATCAAACTCACTATGTGAATCCTTCTCTTCTGAAGAGCTTGTATCTCCAGCTGCATATACGCCTTCTGCTGCCCAGTACTCACCCCAGGTAAGTCCTGCATATACGTACTGATACTCGCCTGTCAGCTGGTCAGAATCGGAAAATGCTTCCGCCACTTCATCGCCTTCTGTGAAATCCTCTTCCCCTGTAGAGAACGGGTCTGCTTCCTCTGCTGTATCTTCCTGCTGGATATCCTCTGTCTCGTCTGCAGCAGCTTCTGGCACTGCTGCATCCTCTGCTGCTTCTTCTGTTATGTCTGCAGCATCCTCTATAGCTTCTTCTGCTACAGCTTCAGTATCCTCTGCCGTTTCCTCTGTGCTAAAATCCTCCGTATCTCCTGCCTCTGCCTCGGAAACCACGGCTGCATCAAAATCAGATGCCATTACAGCGGTCGGAAAGGTTGTTGCTGCCACTGCAAGACTTAAAATGCATGGAGCTGTTTTTTTCAATAGATTCCACTTCTGCATTGCTTATTCCTCCTAAAAATATGATATATTTATAGAACCCTTTCCAGGTTTACTATCGCAAGTACTGCGGATATGAGCATTCCCCTCTGCCAAACAATCATAAACCGGATCGCCGGGAGATCAGCTTCACTCTGCAATATCCTCCACACTATAGGAATCCGCAAGCAGGCTGAACCGCTCCTTCATCCCCTCAGTGAGATATACATGATGGTCTTCATCCACAAAAAGTCCGTCTGCACCGTAAGCTTTCAACAGCTGTGTCCCTTTTTCCACCCCCAGCACAAAACATGCTGTGGAAAGCGCATCTGCCTCCAGACCTGAGTCACAGACTACCGTTACCCCGGTCACTCCGCTTTCTGCCGGATAGCCGGTAGACGGGTCCATAATGTGGTGATACCTTACAGCATTTTCGATAAAATATTTCTCATAATCTCCAGATGTGGAAAGAAATTCTGTACCATTTAAGGCAACCACACCAAGATAGTCATCCTCATTTTCAGCTCTGGGATCTGTCACTGCCACATTCCAGGAAGAACCATCCGGCTTGCTTCCGTAGGTCATGACACTGCTTCCTCCCAGATTCATAAGTGCTGCTATTACATCCTTCTTTGTTTCCAGTTCTTTAAGGATCAGGTCACAGCCAATACCCTTTCCCGCTGCTCCAAGATCCAGAGAACAGCCCTCTTCCATGTGAACCGTATTTCCGTCAAGAAAAATTTTCTGATATCCGGAATCCTTCAGAACATTCTTAATTTCTGCTTCTTCCGGAATTTTCTGGTTTTCCCCTCCAATATCCCACAGGCGGATCAGCTTCCCGATGGTTGGGTCAAAGGCTCCGTCAGAATCCTCTGCGATCTTCAGAAGACGTTTCAGGTATCCGGAAAGCTCGTCGGAAATCTCCGTATCTTTTCCGCTGTCTGCATTCACCTTATAGATCTGGGACTTCTCATTGGTCCAGGAAAGAAGGTTCGTCTCCACATCTGTCAGCACAGCTGTCAGCTTACTGTTTATATCGTCACCTGTGGTATAGAGTGTTTCTGATACCACAGTATCCATTGCAAAATCTGTATCGGTATATGTCTGTACATCATTTTCCGAAGCAGCCATGCACAGCACAGGAAACAACACCGCAATTCCTGTAAATGTAGCTGCTGCCAGAAAAGTTTTCTTTTTCAGAGCCTGATATCTCATAGATCATTTTTCCTCAATTGTTCCAATGTGAATATTTTTTCTCGGGCATGCTGCGGCACATGCGTGGCAGCAAAGACATTCGCCGGATCTGCCTGTGTCGCCGTCGATATCCAGATGAGCCGGACATCTTTTTTTACAGAGACCACATTTCGGCGGACATTTCTCACTGGTTCTCCGAAACAGTGCACCCGGAAGGATTGGCATTAATGCAAAAACCGCTCCCATGGGACAGAGAAACTGGCAGAAAAACCTTTCCTGTGTACACATTCCCACAATGATCAGCACCAGGAACACAATTCCCACCAGATATTTGCTGTTCGGGAGCCGTCCTGCCGTGAGCATGGAAAAAACATCCCACGGGCTGGTTCCCGTAAGCTTTCCGTATACACCTGTAAGGCAGAAAAGCAGGATCAGTGCCAGTACGATATATTTAACTTTCTGAAGCCCGTGAACCATTTTTTCGGAAAGAACCGGTTTCTTTTTTTGTGAAAGCATTTCATCCGGATCCAGGAAAAGCCTTCATATACGGCATCTCCGAAAGATCCGAATGCACACGCATATCCGCAGAAATGTCTTCCGAAAAAGCAGGTAAAGATCAGAAGCACTGCCGTTACAGTCAGAAAGGAATTCCACTCCACCGGCTGACCGGCCGCAATGGCAAGAAAGATCGATTTGATACCTGCAAAGGCTGTAGAAAACAGAGACGGGGCGGCAATAAAAAATGCCAGCTGTATTCCCGCACGCATCAGCCTTACCTCCCGCTGTCTTTTTTTCATGAGTTTTCCGCCTTTCCAAGTGCCGCATCCACTGCGTTCAGGATTCCTGTGGAGCTGAACGTTGCTCCGGATACGGTATCCACATCTGTACTCTGAGCACTCAGGACGGAATCGATTACGCTCTCTGCCTGTGAAAGATATGCACTGTCCTCGCCTGGGGCGCTGACTACGTTGATGGATGTGATCTCATCACCGACAAGTGTCACTTCCACCTGAATGGTCCCGCCGTATCCCTCGGCTTCTCCTGTATAGGTTCCATCTTTATATACATTATCGGAATCTGCGGTTGCTGTGTCCTCTGCGTCTGCATCGGATACATTGCCGTCTGAAGTGTCTGTTGTTTTGTCATCGCCTGCTGTATCTGTATCACTGCTGCCTGATCCTGCAGATGCTGCCTGATTCTGCATACGATTTACATAACTCGTCTCCAGCGCACTGAGAAGTTCATTCTGCTGCTCCTGAAGTGTATCTACCTTATCTGTCAGAGCCGCGATCTCTTTTTCAT
Organism: Blautia sp. aa_0143; assembly: GCF_004167315.1. Classification (NCBI taxonomy): domain Bacteria; kingdom Bacillati; phylum Bacillota; class Clostridia; order Lachnospirales; family Lachnospiraceae; genus Blautia; species Blautia sp. aa_0143. The sequence goes on along the minus strand of NZ_RCXU01000009.1, from coordinate 52,200 downwards.
TTGCCTGGGCTTTCATGCTGCTGTTATAAAAAAGTACAGCCAGGATCACCAACAGTAAGGAGATCACTCTCATATAAAAATTCTGATTTTTCATCTCTTTTCTCCCTTGTATTTTTAACAATTCTGTAAATTGCTGCATCAGACTCACGCTATGCGAACATATATTGCTACGTCAGATGCTCTCGATCCAGTCCTGTAATCTGCGTATAACTGTCTTTTGGATAAATTATATAGTTTTTATCCATATACATAAATTAGTTTTGATTAATCTTTTTTGTAAAATTAGACGATGCTAACTTACAGTTAGGTATTATATCACCTGTTTTTTTTCTTGTCTACACTTTTGTTAGCAGTCTATAACTTTTTCCAATATGAATTTTTCTGTTTTATGTCTTTTATAAAAGAAAAATCATCGCCACTCCTCCCTTTCCGTTGGGAACAGCTGTATGAATTATGGTTAGATATCATTAACTTATGTTTGCCTTTTAATTTCGATTATGATATGATTTTTTCTGAATCTGTAACAGAAATGGAGATTTGTTTTGAAGAAAAAAGAATTGATTTTTATTGCCGGGATCCTGATTCTGGCGGGGGTTCTCTGGCTTGGTTTTCAGATTGCGGGGAAACGTTCCCATAATACGATCCGTATTACCGTTGACGGAAAAGAATTCGGAACCTATTCGCTTTCCCAGGACCAGATCATCCACATCGGAGACACCAATGTCTGCGAAATCAAAGATGGAAAAGTTACAATGATCGAAGCAACCTGCCCGGATCATTACTGTATGAAACAGAAGGCTGTGGACGAGCACGGCGGTTCCATCATCTGCCTTCCTAATAAGGTTGTGATAGAAGGGGAAAATACTGCAGAGGATTTGGATTCGGAGAGTTCGCCTAAAATTGATGCGGTGACATAAAATTTCCGGAGAATATGCGTAATACGTGTTCTCCGTAGAGTTTTCTCTGACAGACGGTATTCTGTCTGTGCTGTTTCTGCAACGATATTCCTGCAACAAATGAAAGGATTTATTTATGAAACGAAAAACAGCTTATCTCGGATTATTTGCCGCAGTAGCGATCATTTTTGGATATGTGGAGTCTCTGGTCCCTGTATTTACAGGAATTCCGGGTATCAAGCTCGGGCTTGCAAACCTGGCGGTACTTTTTATACTGGACCGATATTCCTTTAAAGAAGCGGCTCTCGTGTCCGTTGTCAGAATCCTGGTGATCGGATTTATGTTTGGAAATCTGTTCAGTATTTTGTATAGTCTGGCTGGCGCTGCGCTTAGCCTGACTGTGATGGATCTTTTGAAAAAACATTCCGGCTTCAGTCTGATCGGTATCAGTGTGGCCGGTGGTGTCACACATAATATCGGGCAGCTGATCGTTGCCATGATCGTGGTGAGCAATACGAGTTTGATGGTTTATGCACCGGCACTGCTGGTGGCAGGTGTCCTGGCGGGGATTCTCATAGGTGGGTTGACAAAGGAGGTTGTGGGACGACTTCCTTTGAATCTATAATTATGTGGTTTGCTTTTTGGATTATGGCTTTCACTTTTTTAAGTGAGGGGAAATTGTGTGGTTTGATTTTTTAGATTATAGTTTTCACTTTTTGAAGTGAGATAAATTGGGTAGTTTGATTTTTTGGGATTGTAGTTTTCACTTTTTGAAGTGTGAGGAAATTGGATGGTTTGATTTTTTGGATTATAGTTTTCACTTTTTGAAGTGAGATAAATTGGATAGTTTGATTTTTTGGGATTGTAGTTTTCACCTTTTGAAGTGAGAGGAAATTGGATGGTTTGATTTTTTTGAATTATAGTTTTCACTTTTTGAAAGTGGGTAATTTGCGAGAAGGGGAAGCACTCATAGTTGCGAAGGCCGTCTCCCCTTCTCGCGCTCTTCCCCTCCTGGCCACGCCGCTGTGATGCGTTGTGGAATGTGTAAGTGTATCGGCTCAGTCCTGTATTCTGCTGTATCGGCAGTGACAGACTGAGCCGATTATTGCTTCTGCTATGTATTCTACTGTATCGCAGTGATAGGCTGAGCCGATTATTGATTCGGCCATGTATTCTGCTGCACTGGCAGTGACAGACTGAGCCGATTATTGCTTCTGCCTTATATTCTGCTGTACTGGCAGTGACAGGCTGAGCCGATTATTGCTTCTGTCTTGTATTCTGCTGCACTGGCAGTAGCAGGCTGAGCCGATTATTGATTCGGCCATGTATTCTGCTGCACTGGCAGTGACAGACTGAGCCGATTATTGCTTCGGCACTGTATTCTGCTGCACTGGCAGTAGCAGGCTGAGCCGATTGTTGCTTCGGCACTGTTTATTGCTTCTTCACTGTTTATCGCTTCTGGCTGAATGGGAAAGTGGCCTGCGTAGCGGGCCTGTTCTTTGGATTGTGGTGTATCGCTGTTATTCAGGAACAGGCTTCGCCAATATATTTACATCAGCATAAATCGGCTCAACCTTCCACAGCCAACGTAGTAGAATCCATCGCCCCTCCAATATCTTCACATATTCCCACAGCCTGCAGCTGCTGCGTGCCCGGAAAGGGGGAGCTCGAGGGGGAAAAGCGGGCTTCGCAACTTTGAGTGCTTTCCCCCTCGTACCTGCCCATGCCAAAATGGTCCCCCTGAAAGGGAAAGTACCTACGTCTCAAGCATCTCCCCCGGAAAGGGCATCACCTGCGTTTCAAGCATCCCCCCGGAAAGGGCATCACCTGCGTTTCATGCATCCTCCCGGAAAGGGAAAACATCCTCCGGAAGGCGATCAGGCTTCGGTTTCATCGTGGAACTGCGGGATCGGAGTTACCGGGGGATAAGAATCCACCGGAGGTTCATCAAACTCTCCGGAAATATTCCGATAGAAAACTGCCATACAGGTTTCTATATAAGGCACCAGCCAGATCAATGCCAGATACAATGTAAATATGGAAAAAATGATCCACGGAACAAAACTTAAGAGCATTTTCATATATTCCCAATAATGTCCCTTCATAAGCTTTGCACTGGCTTTCAGTGCCTGCACTCCTTTTATGTCCGAATTATCGGACAGGATGTAATAGCTCATGGTGAACGGCATAGCTGCCAGCAGGTTCAGCACGAACCCGAGAAGTGTGAGCAGCATGTAAGTTACTGCCCAGTTCATCTGCTCCTCCGTTGTATTTCCCATATTGCTTGTAAAAGAAAACCACGCCAGTGGAAGTGATGTCACCAGATTGATCAATGCCAGCACAAAGGATGCCACGATCACATGATCCGGCTGATGGCTGAAAAAGTACAGAAGGTCTCCGAAAGAGTAGGTTTCCCTTCTGGAAATATTCAGATAGATCCGGTAAAGTCCTGCGGAAAAAATACAGATCACCAGAGAAAGGACAAAGCTGAATACCTCTCCTCCAATGATCGCATACAGGGAATCTCCCGGAAAAAGTGCTGTGGAAATATAGCTTGAAACTGCGCTCATCGCCGCAACCGCAATACTCCCGATCACAGGGACCGTAAAATTACCGGCCAGAGTTTCCCCTGCCAGCTTCTTACAGCCCTTCAGATTTTTTCTCATAATTCTGTATCCCTTCGTTATAGAAGGCGGAGACTCATCCAAGCCTCCGCCCCGTCATTTTTTACTTCAGATATATCATATTCTCATATTTCACATCTGTTTAGTCTGCAAGATTAAACGCATCATGTACCGCATTCATGGCACGTACACCATCTTTCTCGTTAATGAGCACCGTCACACGGATCTCAGATGTTGCGATCATATTGATGTTCACACCCTCATTGTAAAGGCTCTCGAACATTTTTGCAGCAACACCCGGATTGCTCATCATACCTGCTCCTACAATAGAAAGCTTGGCAATGTTTTTCTCCGCATGAAGCTCAGAATAGGCGATGCGTGCCTGGTTAGCTTCCAGAACACCCATTGCATCGTCCAGATCATTTTTATCAACAGTAAAGGAAATGTCCTTGGTTCCGGCACGGCCGATAGACTGAAGGATCATATCCACATTGATATTTTTCTTAGCCAGGGTATCAAAAAGCTTAAATGCCACTCCTGGTGAATCTTTAAGTCCGATCACAGCAATACGTACTGCATCTGTATCCAGAGCAACACCGCTGATCAGCATTCTCTCCACTGTTACTTCCTCCTTTACCACAGTTCCTTCGCTGTTGTTGAGACTGGAACGTACCACCAGCGGCACGCCGTATTTCTTTGCCATCTCCACAGAACGGTTATGAAGCACTCCCGCACCCAGAGTTGCCAGATCCAGCATTTCATCGTAAGTGATCTCCTTAAGCTTGCGGGCATTCGAAACCTTACGCGGGTCAGCGGTATAAACACCGTCCACATCGGTATAGATCTCACAGGCATCTGCATGAAGCGCTGCCGCAAGAGCTACGGCTGTGGTATCAGAACCGCCACGTCCAAGTGTGGTATAGTCATTATATTTATCAATGCCCTGGAAGCCTGTGACCACAACGATCCTGCGGTTATCCAGCTCTCTGCGGATACGTGCCGCATCGATCTTTTTCAGGCGTGCGCTGCTATGTGCACTTGTTGTGTGCATAGCTACCTGAAAGGCATTCAGAGAAACAGCCGGTACTCCCAGACTGTCCATAGCCATGGACATCAGTGCCACTGACATCTGCTCTCCGATGGTAAAAAGCATATCCATCTCACGTTTCGGAGGTTTGTCATTGATATCCTTTGCCATGGTGATCAGCTCATCGGTATACTTACCCATTGCAGAAAGCACGACCACCACGTCGTTTCCTTTTTTGTAATCTTCGATACATCTTCTGGCAACATTAAAGATACGCTCTTTGTTTGCCACAGAAGTACCGCCGAATTTTTTTACAATCAACATGTTCTTTTCTTCCCTTCGACATCAATCCTTTACACGGATCATTGCCAGTACTTTTCCGGTGAGCTTGCTGATCTTCTCATAATATTCAGCCTGCTTCATCACCGGTGTGATAAATCCGAATTCGTCCGGAAGGTCATCCGGCTCGATGGTCTGTACATCACCAAAAGCTTTTTCCACTTCATCCATAGTAGTATCAGACACACGTACGAAGAAACGTCCCTCAACTTCATCCATATCCATAAGCTTCAAGGCATAGCTGCTCCAGTTTGTCATGATATTTCTGTGGAGATGCTTTGCTTCATCCACAACATCTGCAACTACTGCACTTGCAGTCGGAAGCTTACCTGCTCCGCTTCCGTAGAACATGGCATCTCCAAGAACATTTCCGTGCACAAATACTGCATTAAACACATCATTTACACTGTAAAGCGGGCTACTCTGGCCTACCAGGAACGGCGCTACCATTGCATAGAAAGAATCTCCGATCCTGCGGCTTGTGGCAAGAAGCTTGATAGTCATGCCAAGCTCTTTTGCATATTCCATATCTGCCGGTGTGATCTTTGTGATTCCTTCTGTATAAATATCCTCGTAATTCAGGAATTTTCCGTATGCAAGTGAAGAAAGGATGGCGATCTTACGGCATGCGTCAGCACCTCCTACGTCTGCAGTCGGATCTGCCTCTGCATAGCCCTTTGCCTGAGCTTCCTTCAGAACCGTATCAAAATCACAGTTCTCTGTGCTCATCTTGTAAAGCATGTAGTTGGTGGTTCCGTTAAGGATTCCTGTGATCTCATCGATCTCATCTGCTGTCAGCGAGGAATTCAATGCGCGGATGATCGGGATACCACCGCCGCAGCTTGCCTCAAAAAGGAAGTTGATATTTTTTTCTTTTGCGATCTCCATGAGCTCAGAACCATGCTTGGCTACCAGAGCCTTATTGGATGTGCTTACGCTCTTTCCTGCCTGAAGCGCTCTTTTTACAAAGGTATAAGCCGGCTCGATCCCGCCCATAACCTCAACAACAATATCTACCTCCGGATCGTTTACGATCACTTCATAATCATGAACCAGAACTTTCTCAACCGGATCTCCCGGAAAATCTCTTAAATCAAGAACGTACTTGATGTTAATCTCATCTCCAGCTCTCTTGTTAATGCTCTCATGATTGGTGTTGATGACTTCAACAACTCCGCTTCCTACTGTACCGTAGCCTAATACTGCTATGTTTATCATATGCTTACTCCCTGCCTAAAATTTTCAAATAGTGTATACCGTCTCTCTGCTCAATATTCTCCACCATAGCCTCTGCGTCACCTTCTCCCGGAAGGATGTCAACGCTCAGCGTCAGCGTTGCGACTCCGTTAATGGGAATACTCTGATGTATGGTCAGGATATTACCGTGAAAACGGGCAATCGTCTGCAGCACCATTGATAAAAGCCCCGGCTCATCGTCCATCTGAATGATAAAGGTGATGGTCTTTCCCTTGGTCTCCTCGTGGAAAGGAAAAATATCGTCCTTATATTTGTAAAAAGAACTGCGGCTGATCCCGGTCCTTTCAGCAGCTTCCTGAACAGTAGCCACCCGTTTGGATTCCAGCAGTCTCTTGGCCTCAACCACCTTGAGAAGTACCTCCGGCACTGCCCGTTCTCTTACTACATAGTATTTTTTCTTTTCAACCTGTTTCTGCATAGCAACCTCTCTGACTGCTGTTCACATTGTGGCCAGCAGCCTCCTGTCCGTTTCATAAAGACAACTGTTTTTGTACAAGAGATATATTATCATAATAAAAGAAACTCCACAAGCGCTTTTTTGCCTGCGGAGTCCTTTTCTCTGTCTTTATGGGGTTCCGTGACAGTAATGTTATTCTTTCTTTTTCGCCAGCGCGATCCATTTCAGGTATGCATTGATAAAAATGTCAATACCACCGTCCAGAACTGCGTCAACATTACCGGTTTCTTCATTGGTTCTATGGTCTTTTACCATGGTGTATGGCTGCAGGACATAGGAACGGATCTGGTTTCCCCAGCCGATATCTGTCACTTCGCCTCGAATGCCGGAAAGCTTCTCCTCAGCTTCCTGCTGTTTCAGCAGATACAGTTTGGCCTTCAGCATCTGCATAGCCTTGTCCTTGTTCATGTGCTGAGAACGTTCATTCTGGCACTGTACCACGATTCCTGTTGGGAAATGGGTGATACGGATCGCAGAGGATGTCTTGTTGATATGCTGTCCACCGGCACCACTGCTTCGGTAGGTATCGATACGGATATCGTCATCATTGATCTCAACATCCAGATCCTTCTTGATATCCGGCATAACATCGCAGGATACAAAAGAGGTCTGTCTCTTTCCTGCTGCATTAAACGGAGAAATACGTACAAGACGATGAACACCCTTCTCGGATTTCAGATAACCGTAGGCGTTCTCTCCGTTCACCTGGAAGGTTACGGATTTCACACCGGCCTCATCACCGTCAAGGTAATCCAAGACCTCCAGCGCAAAGCCTTTCTTCTCCGCCCATCTGCTGTACATACGATAAAGCATTCCGCACCAGTCGCAGGCCTCTGTTCCGCCGGCTCCTGCGTTCAGCTTGATGATGGCGTTCTCTCCATCGTACTCTCCGGAAAGAAGTGTCTTCACACGGATGCTGTCAAAGCTTGCCTGGAACTCGTCCAGCATTTCCTGGATCTCAGGGACGATCTCAGGATCATTCTCCTCATATCCCATCTCGATCATGGTTTCCATATCTTCCATCTGTGTTTCCAGATTATGGTATGTCTCAATATCGTCCTTGAGACTCTTTAACTGTTTCATCTTCATCTGGGATGCTTCCGCATTATCCCAGAAATCAGGCGCCTCCATCTCGCGCTCTAATTCTTCGACCTTCTGCTCTTTGTTAGCGAGGTCAAAGTGAATCCCTCACTTCCACTAATGGCTCTGTGTATGTTGCAAGAATACTCTTGAACTGATCTAACTCAACCACAGCTTCACCTTCTTTCTATATATTGATACAGGATTTCCTGCCTGTCTTATACAATACCATATGGGCATGGAAATTACAACGAAAACGTGGTCAGGGCGTAAATATCCCCTCTCCTGTGCTTCAAAAGCGGCAGCTGCTCACGGACTTTTTTTACCTCGTCCAGTTCCAGTTCCACAACCTTCACAGCCGGCTTCTCTTCCATCTCCATGAGGACTTTTCCCCAGGGATCTGCGGCAATGGAGTGACCCCAGGAATGATACCCGGCGTTCAGGTCTCTGGCGGGCGCAGCTCCAATGGTGTATACCTGGTTGTCCACAGCTCTCTGACGGAACATCAGCTCCCAGTGGAGAGGCCCTGTTGTCATGTTAAAAGCAGCCGGCACGATGATTACCTGGGCGCCTTCGTCCACCATCAGCCTGGCAAGCTCCGGGAAGCGGAAATCGTAACAGATGCAAAGGCCCATCTTTCCAAATTCTGTATCAAAAACCGTCACCTGGTCTCCCGGTGTCAGGGTATCGGATTCTTTAAAATACTGGCCGCCTTTTACATCAATGTCAAAAAGATGCATCTTCCGGTGCTTACCGATCTGATGACCATTTCTGTCAAAGACATAGGAAGTGTTATAAATATTGCCGGCTTCATCTCTCTCCGGCATACTTCCTGCTACGAGATAAATTCCGTATTCCGCTGCCAGCCTGGAGCATTTTTCCCAGGTATCTCCACCCTCAATTTCGGCATATTCCGGAAAGTATTTATTTTCGTAGGGGCAGCAGAACATTTCGGGCAGGACTGCCAGATCGATCCCCTGAAGCTCCGGGCTGGCAAGAAGTTCTGCTGCCTGGGTGATATTGCGAAATTTATCAGTATATACATGTGTCTGAAGAATTGCAGTTTTTATAATTGCCATATTATCATACCCCTTCTCTTACAGCGAAAATTAAGTATCTGCCATATTGGCGCAGGATGACTTTCTCATATGCAGGGCGAGGGAATGAAGCGTATCGGTGGCTACGGCGATTGACGACAACGCAGCATATGAAAAATCAGACAAGTCTATATGACGGTTACTTAATATTCGCTGCACTCTATTCCTGTGTAACAGAAATTCCAGAAAAAATAGCCCCACCGCATCATCCGGGTGAGACTATTTTTATCTTCCTTCTCAGATCCTAGCAGCCTTACGTCCGCAGCACTGTTTGTATTTCTTGCCGCTTCCGCATGGGCATGGATCATTCGGGTATACTTTATCTTCTTTTCGCTGAACCGGTTTCTTCGGGCCTGCGCTGTCATCTTTGTTTGTGCCGGTTACTTTAGCAACCTGCTCACGCTCGATCTTCTGCTCCACATGAACATGATACAGCATACGTACAGTGTCTTCCTGAATGGAGCTGATCATGCTGTTAAACATTTCGAATGCGTTCATCTTGTACTCAACAACCGGATCTCTCTGGCCGTATGCCATCAGACCGATACCCTGACGGAGCATTTCCATATCATCGATGTGATCCATCCATTTGCTGTCGATGCATTTCAGAAGGACAACTCGCTCAAGCTCACGAAGCTGCTCCGGTTCCGGGAACTCAGCCTCCTTCGCTTCATAAAGCTTCACAGCCTCTTCCTTCACAATATGCTTGATCTCATCTTTCTTATGGCCTTTTACCTTCTCCGCGGTCAGCGGGTGGATCGGGATGATCGGAGTGATCGCAGTGTTGAACTCATTAAGATCCCACTCAGAAGAATCCATGTCATCGGAAAAGCACATGTCTGTCATGCTGTCTACGATATCTGTGATCATCTTATAGATGGCATCACGCATATTCTCACCGTCAAGTACCTGGCGGCGCTCCTCATAGATGATCTCTCTCTGCTCATTGTTAACCTGGTCATAGTCGAGAAGATTTTTACGGATACCGAAGTTGTTGAACTCGATCTTCTCCTGGGCTTTCTCGATAGCATTGGAAAGCATCTTGTGCTCGATCTGCTCATTCTCCTCAACACCAAGGGATGTGAACACCTTCATCAGTCTCTCGGAACCGAACAGACGCATCAGGTCATCCTCAAGGGAAATGTAGAAACGGGATTCACCCGGATCTCCCTGTCGTCCGGAACGTCCACGGAGCTGGTTATCGATACGTCTTGACTCATGACGCTCGGTACCGATGATCTTCAGACCGCCGGCCTCTCTTGCCACATCGTCAAGCTTGATATCGGTACCACGGCCTGCCATGTTGGTCGCGATGGTAACGGCATCTGCCTGTCCTGCCTGAGCTACGATCTCAGCCTCAAGCTCATGGAACTTGGCATTCAATACATTGTGGGGGATTCCCTCTCTCTTCAGCATTCTGCTGAGAAGCTCAGAAGTCTCGATGGTGATCGTACCAACCAGTACCGGCTGATGTTTTGCGTGAGCTTCCTTAACTGCCTCTACAACGGCGTTGAATTTCTCTTTCTTTGTCATGTAAACAGCATCGTCAAGGTCTTTACGCTGTACTACACGGTTGGTCGGGATCTCTACAACGTCCATGCCGTAGATATCACGGAACTCTTTTTCTTCGGTAAGGGCTGTACCTGTCATACCGCCTTTTTTGTCATATTTGTTGAAAAAGTTCTGGAAGGTAATGGTTGCGAGAGTCTTGCTCTCTCTCTTAACCTTCACATGCTCTTTCGCCTCGATCGCCTGATGAAGACCATCGGAGTAACGACGGCCCGGCATGATACGTCCGGTAAACTCATCAACGATCAGGATCTCGTCATCTTTTACAACATAATCCTGATCCTTGTGCATCAGATTATGTGCACGAAGTGCAAGGATGATGTTGTGCTGAATCTCCAGGTTTTCCGGATCTGCCAGGTTCTCGATATTAAAGAATTTCTCAACCTTCTTGATACCCTGCTCGGTAAGGTTGACGATCTTATCTTTCTCATTTACAACGAAGTCACCGGTCTCGATAACCTCCTCACCCATGATGGCTGCCATCTTGGTCATCTCATGGCTGGCCTCACCACGCTCCAGCTGCTGTGCAAGGATATCGCACACCTCATAAAGCTTGGTGGACTTGCCGCTCTGTCCGGAAATGATCAGAGGTGTACGTGCCTCATCGATCAGGACAGAGTCGATCTCATCGATGATACAGTAGTGAAGATCTCTCTGAACAAGCTGTTCTTTATAGATGACCATGTTGTCACGAAGATAATCAAATCCAAGTTCGTTGTTTGTTACGTATGTGATGTCACATCCGTATGCCGCACGACGCTCTTCCGGCTTCATGTCGTTAAGTACCACGCCTACAGTCAGGCCAAGGAACTCGTGAACCTTACCCATCCACTCAGCATCTCGTTTTGCCAGGTAGTCGTTGACGGTTACGATGTGGACACCTTTTCCCTCAAGGGCATTCAGATATGCAGGAAGTGTGGAAACAAGAGTTTTACCTTCACCTGTTTTCATCTCGGCGATACGGCCCTGGTGAAGGATGATACCACCGATGATCTGTACACGGTAATGCTCCATTCCAAGTACACGCTTGGCTGCCTCACGTACGGTGGCAAATGCCTCCGGAAGAAGATCATCCAGTGTTGCACCTTCTGCAAGACGTTTCTTATATTCTCTTGTCTTGTCTCGTAACTGCTCATCCGTAAGCTGCTGCATCTGAGACTGATAGCTCTCGGTTTTTTCAACCAGCGGCATGATACGTTTTACCTCACGCTGGCTGCGGGTTCCAAATACTTTTGAAAAAACATTCATGTTTCTGCTCCAATCATTTTATTCGAATAAGACTGCTGTCTCTGATCTGTCCAATTTTGGATCATTCCAGTTCTCTGTTGATATCCGTTATACTGGATCACATATGGTATATATTCTACCACTTTCCTGTTATAAAAACAATGAACAATTATTTAACAAATCATGTCAGGAACAACAGAAAATATCCCGCATAGGATCCTGTTTTCGAGGATCCCGCGGGATATTACAGATCTTATTTCCTTACTTTTGCATTTTTTACACTGCTCCAGGCACCGTAATATGTCTTTCCGCTCACTTTTTTGTATGCACGGATACGAACATAATAAGTGCTTCCCTTTTTCAAACCGGAAAGTGTCCGGGTCAGTGCATTGGCGGACACTGTCCTGGACCCTCTCATGGACCTTGATGCCGCATACTGGATCTGATAGCCGGAAGCGCCAGCTGCTTTTTTCCAGCGGACAGTCAGCTTCCCGGAAGCCTTGCTGGACGGTTTGTACTGCACAGGAGCTGTCAGGCGGACGATCCGGCTGCCGTTTTTGTTATAAGCACTTAAAGCAGAGCCCTTGTATGCGCGGACTGTATAGGTATACATGGTTCCTGCTTTTACTGATCCGTCTGTATAGACCAGCGTATTGCTTCCGCTTACGGTAGCGATATTGACCCACTTGCTGCTGTTTCCGGTCCTTCGATAGATCTTATAGCCGGAAGCATTTGCAGCTTTTTTCCATTTGAATACGATGCCGGCAGGGCTGTTGGAAGTACCGGATAGCCCGGGAGTGGTAAGCTTTACCGTTGTAATGGCCGCGGAACGGAACTGGTATACGGCTGACTGTACTTCATCAGTCTTTTTCCATTCAGATTTCTGATAAACATACTTCTGGAAAAAGATATACATGTTATAAGTTGCGGCTTTGTTTATTCCTTTGGCAGATCCGATCCGCCATGTAGTATTCTTCCTGTTATCGGTTGGATTTGGTGAAGTACTCCAGTAAACCGGCACCCACTTCACATCTCCGGGACCGGGATTTGAATTTGTAGTTCCCGCACCGGTCACGGTAAAATTATAATATTTATTCGGAGTAAATTTCAGCGGAGAATCCAAACCTCTTACAAAACTATCTTTAACATCCGGTATATAAGGTGTATAGGCTGGCGTCGGCGTCACATCATATTTCGGGCGGGTTCCCCTGTAATTCAACTTTAATTTTTTCAGGTTGCTGGTTCTTCCGTCTGAACCCAATACCTTAAGATACAGATCAAATTCTTTCTCTGTATCCAGATTCTTAAGATATATCACAAAGCTTCTGTTTGCAGTAACCGCCACACGAGAGTTTCCCGTATCGACCCTCGGAACATCAGAAGTTCCGTCCTTTTTTCTCGCTACAGCTTTGTAGTAGCAGGCTCCGTTTGCATCAACTTTAAGTGTCACATTTACAGAACTGCGGCTTACCCATTTTTCTCCGGTCCATTTTACGTTTATTTTTGGCACCGGTGTTGGTGTCACTGTCAGTTCCGGATCCGCTGTCGGTGTCACTGTCGGCTCCGGATCCGTTATCGGTGTCACTGTCGGTTCCGGACCCGCTGTCGGTGGCACTGTCAGCTCCGAAGCTGACGCTGACATAGCTTCTGCGTTTTCTTCTTCCATACTGTCTCCTGCTTCTTCAGGTATCAGTTCTGTCAATAATACTTCCGGATCATCCTCACTGGAGATCTCTTCTGAAACTCCTTCCTCAGCTCCGCCGAAAGCATCCTCGCTGTTCTCCGCATTTTCCGCGTTTTCCACATCTTCCATGGTTGCATCGGAAGAGTTATCCACCATTTCCTCAGAAATATCCTCACTGTCTTCTGCAGGCTGCTCAGTCTCTCCCATAGACTCTGTAGTTTCCTCTGCGGAAAACATTTCCTGGTTGTCCGCAGCATTTTCTGTGATTTCTGCATCACCGCTGCCAAACTCTGCAGCCATACCGGTTGCCGGAAGCACCGTCACACAAAGTGCAGCACTTAAAAAAAGTGCCAGAACTTTTTTCTTCATTTACCTTCCTCCTTTTCTCCGTGAGTTACATATTTGTTATGTCAAGGAGATATTCGCACTCCACACAGTATTATTTTTCAGAAAGTGGGGCTGACTGAAACTTGTACTGTACAGACTGTATCTTATCCGTAGACTGCCATTTGGAATCCCTGCAGGTATATTTGCGGAAGAAAACATACAGATTAAAAGTTCCCTCCTGGTCGATTCCTTCCTTGGAACCGATCTTCCAGGTGCTTCGAATCCGGTTGGAATTCGGATTCGCAGATGTGCTCCAGTAAACAGGCACCCACTTAATGTCTCCGTTTTCCGGATCCTCATTATCGGTACCTGCACCGATAACCTTAAAATCGTAAAATGTATCCGGGTAGAATTCCAGAGGAGAATCCAGCCCCTCTACCGTACTGTCCTCTGCCTTTGGTTTGGATGCTTTATGTTTTTTCTCAGAATCTGTTTTTTTCGCCGGGCGGCTGTCCTGATCCAGCTCCATCCGCTTCAGATCACTTAATTTCCCATTCTCATCCTCAATCTGGATATACAGATCAACTGCCTGGCCTGTATCCAGGTCTGCAAGTGTGATCCCGAACTCTTCATCCTCACTGATCAAAACCTCATCATTCACGGTATTTCCGGTCTCAATCTGAGGCACCTGGGGATTTCCGTCTTCCCCCCGCTCTGCCCATTTATAATAGCAGACGCCGTTAACGGCTGACGTAAGCGTTATCTCTGCCTGGGAATAGCTGTCCCATTTAAATCCTGTCCATTGTATTTCTGACTTTTGGGAATCCTTTGTATTGTTTTCTCCGGAACTCAGTTCCAGGTCCTCCACAGTCTGTTCTTTTATGGTGTCACCACTGTTAAATTCCGCTGCCATACAGGTAGCCGGTATCATGGTCATACCAAGAGCTACACTTAAGATCACCACAGGAAGCTTCTTTTTCCTTTCTCCTTTCGCATATGTCTTCATTATATAATTCTCCCCTATTGCTTGCAACAGAAAAGAAGCCTGATTTTGCTGTGACATAAAAGGCTCCGGAAACCTGCCGATTTCTCACACAGATTCCCGGAGCCTTCCATTCAATATTCAGTTGTGATAATAAAATTCCCTATCAGAACTCTGGTTCGATCAGTCCGTAAGTATTTCCTTTACGTTTATAAACTACGTTAACCTGCTCTGTCTCAGCATTAAAGAATACAAAGAAATTATGTCCGAGAAGCTCCATCTGTACGCATGCATCTTCCGGATACATTGGTTTGATCCCGAATTTCTTGGTACGGATGATCTTAACTTCCTCATCCTCTTCATAATCCTTATCAAGGTATGCCTTCTGGAAGTTTGTGGATTCCTGCTGCTTGTCAACGATCTTGTTCTTGTATTTACGAAGCTGACGCTCAATTACCTCTTCAACCAGATCGATGGATACATACATATCATTGCTTACCTGCTCGGAACGGATAATGTTACCTTTCACAGGGATCGTTACCTCGATCTTCTGGCGATCCTTCTCAACGCTTAAGGTTACTGAAATCTCAGTTTCAGGAGTGAAATACCTTTCAAGTTTACCAAGCTTGTCCTCAACAGCTGTTTTAAGTCCTTCGGTTACTGCTATATTCTTTCCACTAATAATAAATTTCATGACTTCCATCCCCTTTGCTGTTTTATGTTGCTATTATAACATATTAAATTGAATTTTAACATCACTTTTCAAAAATTTCATAAATTTTTTCCAAATTTATTCGATATATTCCTTCAAAATGTTTTTTTTGTCGTGAATGCGCAACTATTAGAGTATTTCATCTAATTAATTCATTACAAATGTATATCTGCACACCAGTGCCAGAAGATTGATGGGACAAAAGCATCTGCTTCACTATTTGTATATACTATTTCATTTTAGCCAGAGCTTCAAAGGGTATACTTCCGCCAAAAATATCCAAAGCACTGCCAACAGTCACATCCAGTCTGCCCTGACCTGCTTTTCGAAGCTCTTCAATATCTGCCATAGAACCCACACCGCCTGCATAGGTCACCGGATGGGCTGTATACTGTCCCAGAAGCTTTGCAAGCTCTATTTCCACACCTCGGGCCTTTCCTTCCACATCCACTGCATGGACCAGAAATTCGTCGCAGAAGCTTCCAAGCCTTTCCATCAGCTCCGGTGTCACGATCTCTTCTGTAAATTTCTGCCATCGGTCTGTGACAATATAATATTTGCCATCTTTTTTGCGGCAGCTCAGGTCAAGTACAAGATGTTCTTTCCCTGCAGCATCACGGATCTTCTCCAGATTTTCCCAGGAGATCACTCCGTTTTTAAACACATAGGAGGTTACGATCACGTGGCTGGCGCCAGCCTCCAGATATTCTGCCGCATTCTCCGGGCAGATGCCGCCTCCGATCTGAAGCCCTCCGGGATATTTTCCCAGAGCCTGAAGTGCCTGGGCTTTCGTTGCTTCATAGTTCGGGGAATCCTTTCCGTTCAGAAGGATCACATGACCGCCCTTTAATCCTGCCTTCTTATAAAGCTCTGCATAGAATGCCGCATCCTGCTCTGACACAAAATTTTCTGCCGCCTGATCCCCCTGATCCTTCAGGCTTCCTCCTACGATCTGTTTTACCTTTCCGTTATGTATATCAATGCATGGTCTGAATTTCATAATCCTGTCCTCCATTTTCTTTCCATGCACTGATAATAGCATCTGAAACAGTTTTATGCAATGCTGTGGTAAAATATCTGTTATCTTCCTTCTACCGCATTTCCCACTGCGTTTCCGATATCATCCACTGCATTACCTACACCGTCGCCAAGGTCCTTTACACTGTCACCCAGCTCACCGGATACAGTTCCGTCATTTTCGTTTCTATCAGCATCCGCAGCTCCGGGTGCTGCTGTCCCGTTATTTCCATTTCCTGCAGGCGTCACGGTAATATTTCCATCGGACATCTCATTGTTATCCGTGCCGGAATCCTTAATGCTCTCTCCATTGTCCTTCACACCGTCATTGTCTGCTTTTTCTTCCATAGTTTCATCTTCTGCGGCAGTATTTTCGTTTGTATCTTTTTCCTTATCCTTCGTGTTTTTATCTTTTTCATCCACTGTTTCATCCGCATTGTTTACCTCTGTGCCGCAGGCTGTAAATGTACACAGAGACAGGGTAAGCAAAGTACCAAAAAGAATCGCCTTCCATTTTTTCATATGATCTTCTCCTTTTTCTAAAAAATTCTGTATTCCTAATATGGCACTTTTTCCGCTATCCTATTCTGGGAAAAATTTCAAAAACCGCAATTTCATCAAAAAAAGACGGGGTCCGATCTTACACGAACCCCGTCTGTATTACCTGTAATTTTATTCTGTTGCGGCTCAATCTGTCAGAATCAGCCGATCACGTCACTCATATCATAACGTCCTGCCGGTTTGCCTGCAAGGAATTTGGCTGCTTCTACAGCACCTTTTCCAAAAATAGCCTTGGAATATGCAGTATGCTTGAACTCGATCACTTCGTCCTGACCTGCAAAAATTATCTCATGCTCACCTACGATAGTTCCGCCGCGAACTGCGGAGATACCGATCTCCTTATCATCGCGTTTTTCACGTTTCTGGCTGCGGTCATATACATAATGATACTGATTATCCATAGCTTCATTAATGCTGTCTGCCAGCGCAAGTGCAGTACCACTTGGTGCGTCTAATTTCAGGCGGTGATGCTTCTCTACGATCTCCATATCAAAGCCTGCAGCTGCAAGAACCTTAGCTGCGTCCTGAACCAGCTTCAGAAGTGTGTTGATACCAAGAGACATGTTTGCGGATTTCAGCACTGCTACCTTTCGGGATGTTTCTTCCACTTTTGCAAGCTGCTCCTGGCTTAAACCGGTACTGCACAGAACAACCGGGATCTGGCGTGCCGCGCTGTACTCAAGAAGCTTGTCTGTTGCCTTTGCGGAAGAAAAATCAATGATCGCATCTGCCTCTACCTGACATGCGTCAATATCGGTAAATACCGGATAGCTGTTTTTTCCCTGATCTGCAATATCAATACCTGCTACGATCTCAGCATCCGGATCTTTCTCCACAATGCCGCTGATGACCTGGCCCATATGTCCGTTGCAGCCGTGCATGATGATTTTTACCATAGTATATTCTCCTTTACCTTTCGCTTACAGTCAGATCATTTAGCAAGCTTAAGGCCGAATTTCTCGATCTCTTTTGTAAGAGCTGCCTTTGTGTCCTCTTCCATCTCGCAGAGCGGCATACGAAGCGGCCCTACGTTCATTCCCATAAGGTTCATAGCTGTCTTAACAGGAATCGGGTTTACTTCGCTGAACAGCGCATTGATCAGCGGAAGAGCTTTCAGCTGATCCTCTGTTGCTCCCTTGGTGTCGCCGTCGAAATATTTCATGACCATGTCATGTGTAAACTTCGGTGCAACGTTGGAAAGTACGGAGATAACTCCAAGTCCGCCAAGAGAAAGAATCGGAAGTACCTGATCATCATTTCCGGAGTAAAGCTCAAGCTGTCCGTCTGCAAGAGACATCATCTTGGCGATCTGGGAAAGATCTCCTGTTGCCTCCTTGATTCCGACAATGTTCTTTACATTCTTTGCAAGGTAAGCTGCTGTAGCCGGCTGGATGTTGCAACCTGTACGGCTCGGTACGTTGTACATGATGAGCGGAGTTTCCGGAACTGCATTGGCAATTGCTGTGTAGTGAGCGATAAGACCCTTCTGTGTAGCCTTGTTATAGTAAGGTGTTACAATAAGAAGAGCGTCTGCGCCATAGGAAGCTGCTTCCTTGGACATCATGATCGCTGTCTCTGTACAATTGGAACCTGTTCCTGCGATAACAGGCACACGTTTGTTAACTTTATCAATTGTGAACTTAATTGTCTGAAGATGCTCTCCGTGTGTCAGAGTAGAAGATTCTCCTGTTGTTCCACAGATAACGATGGCGTCTGTGCTGTTCGCGATCTGATCCTCAAGGATTTCCTCAAGTTTCTCAAAATTCACCTTACCGTCTTCATGCATAGGTGTTACGATTGCAACGCCTGTTCCTTTAAAAATTGCCATTTGTCTTCCTCCTTCTTTCTTCTGTGAAATATTGCTTATTCCCGTTCCTGGTCAGTCAGCTCTGTTGTTATCGTGGTAATACTATCCACATAGGGCTTCAAAGCATCCGGAAGCCAGCGTCCGGTCATAATTATATGCATACTTTCATCCTTCTGCTTAAGCATATCGATGATCGTCTCAACTGGAGCGATTCCTTTATCCATAAGCCCGAGGATCTCATCCAGCAGCAGAAAATCACACTCTCTGGTAGCAATTACCTTCCGTGCGAAATTAAGGCCATTGAGAATATTGGTTCTCTCTTCTGCCTTTTCCTGCTCACTTAGGTCATTATAGCAGGTGTCCATTTTTTCGAAACGGAAAATCTTGAAATCAAAATTATCCAGTTCCTCAAGGAAATCCAGTTCTCTGCGTTCCCTGCCCTTGAGGAACTGTATGATGATCACACTTTTTCCCTGTGTAGCAAAGCGCAGCCCCTGGCCTACAGCCAGAGTTGTCTTTCCTTTCCCGTTCCCGCAATAAACCTCTGTTATTTCTCTTTCCATGATTTTTCCTCTTACTGTTAGTGAAACCGGTAATTCCCCATTTTCTGATTTTTTTTATATTACCGCAGATTGGCTGGAAATGCAAGTGTTACCTTAATGTTCTCACCACTATTCCAAAATATATTCAATGTTACTCAACATATTCCAATTTACTCACCGAAACTTCATAGGCAATCCTTTTTTCTGTTTCGTTTTCACTAATCCGTTTCATGTACTCCCTGCTCTGGATCCTGCCCCAGATCAGTACATGCCCGCCTACTTCAAAAGCAGAAGCATATCTGGCATTTCTTCCCCAGCATATACATGGTATGTAATCGGATTTTCCGTAAGGTCGATTGACTGCCATCAGAAGATCTGCGATCTCTCTTCCCAACGGTGTTTTTCTGTATACAGGCGGTTTACAGATATATCCGTCCAGAAAGATCTGATTGACCGGCACAGTTTCTTCGTCCTCCCCCACAAACTTCACTTCCCGGGCAAAGACTGAAAGCACAAGCCGGTTTCTCTTTTCTTCATGACGGTTATAGGATCGGAACTGTCCGTGGATCTCGATATATTCTCCCACATAATCCTGTGTGATATCGATCAGCCGCTCAGACACCATCACCGGGATCCTGTCCTCCGAATCGCTGAGACGTTTTACCAGGATATCCATCATGTAAAATCCTTCTCCAAAGACCTGATGGCTGAAAGTAAACCCCGTAGCGATCCGTCCCATAACGGATACCTGATTGTTTTCAATAATTTTATCTGCCATAATAAGTAGCTCTCCTTCCTCTTCGTGTATTTCGTCTATATCAATCTATGTGTATTTACGGTATAATATGCCTGAAAAATGAAAAACCAAAAATATTTTTTTATGTCTTGTAATCTCACAAAAATGTGATAGACTATAAATTTGGACATCATTTTTAACAAAAAAGATTACTTATATATGGAAAGAAAGGATTTGGATTATATGAAGACCAAGCGTGAAGATGTTCGTAACGTGGCCATTATCGCCCATGTCGATCACGGTAAAACAACACTTGTTGACGAGCTTTTGAAACAGAGCGGTGTTTTCCGTGAGAACCAGGAAGTCCAGGAACGTGTCATGGACTCCAACGATATTGAGCGTGAGCGCGGCATTACGATTCTCTCCAAAAACACCGCAGTTCATTATAAGGATGTAAAAATCAATATCATCGATACTCCAGGTCATGCGGACTTCGGCGGCGAGGTAGAGCGTGTGCTGAAGATGGTAGACGGCGTTATTCTTCTTGTGGACGCCTTCGAGGGTGCCATGCCTCAGACTAAATTTGTACTTCGTAAAGCTCTCGAACTGAACCTGCATGTTATTGTCTGCATCAATAAGATCGACCGTCCGGAAGCACGTCCGGAGGAGGTTGTCGACGAGGTTCTGGAGCTTCTCATGGATCTGGACGCATCTGACGAACAGCTGGACTGCCCGTTCCTGTATGCCTCCGCAAAGGCCGGCTACGCAGTTCGTAACCTCGATGATAAGCCTGAGAATATGGCTCCTCTTTTTGAGACTATCCTTGATGCGATTCCTGCTCCGGAGGGAGATCCGGACGGAGATACACAGGTTCTTATCAGCACCATCGACTACAATGAGTATGTAGGCCGTATCGGTGTCGGTAAGGTTGAGCGCGGAACCATTTCCGTGAACCAGGAGCTGATGCTTCTGAACCATCATGACCCTGACAAACACGAGCGTGTAAAGATCAGCAAACTCTACGAATTTGACGGACTGAACAAAGTTGAAGTTAAAAGCGCTACCATCGGAGCTATTGTTGCAATCTCCGGTATCGCGGATATCCACATTGGAGATACCCTCTGTGCAGGAGACAACCCGGAGTCCATTCCGTTCCAGAAGATTTCCGAGCCAACAATCTCCATGAACTTCCTTGTAAACGACAGTCCTCTTGCAGGACAGGAAGGTAAATACATCACTTCCCGTCACCTTCGTGACCGTCTCTACCGTGAGCTGAACACAGACGTCAGCCTTCGTGTAGAAGACACCGATACAACCGAGTGCTTCAAGGTTTCCGGCCGTGGTGAGCTTCACCTCTCCGTTCTTATTGAGAACATGCGCCGTGAGGGATACGAGTTTGCAGTCAGCAAACCGGAGGTTCTCTATCACACAGACGAGCGTGGACGTAAACTGGAGCCGATCGAAATCGCATACGTTGACGTTCCGGAAGAATTTTCCGGTACTATCATCCAGAAACTCAGCGAGCGTAAAGGTGAGCTTCAGGGTATGAGCACAGCAAGCGACGGAACTGTACGTCTCGAGTTCTCCATCCCCTCCCGTGGACTGATCGGATTCCGTAACGAATTCCTTACCTCCACCAAGGGTACCGGTATCCTGAATACCATGTTTGACGGATATGCACCATACAAGGGAGACTTCCCGTACCGTAAACAGGGTTCCCTCATCGCATTCGAGGCAGGCGAAACTGTTACCTACGGTCTTTTCTCTGCTCAGGAGCGTGGTACTCTCTTTGTCGGACCTGGCGAGAAGGTTTACAGCGGTATGGTCATCGGACAGAACGGAAAGGCCGAGGATATCGAACTGAATGTCTGCAAGACCAAGCACCTTACCAATACTCGTTCCTCTTCCGCTGACGATGCACTGAAGCTTGTTCCGCCAAAGATCTTAAGTCTTGAGCAGGCCATTGAATTCATCGACCAGGATGAGCTTCTTGAGGTAACACCGACAAGCCTTCGTATCCGTAAACGTATTCTGGACTCCAGAGACAGAAAACGTGCCGCATTCCGCAAGAGCTGATCGAACCTGGCTATCATTTACTGTTGAGCAGAAACCTTTTACAGTAATTCGGCGCAAAGCCGCATAGTGAATGCGGATGCTTTTATCCGCCTGACCTATATTTATATAAACTGCCATATGGGAAGCATTTCCTGTATGGCAGTTTTTTTTCTGCATTTCTGAAAAAAATCACGATAATTTCCGCCTAATTATTCTGAAATTTTAAATAATTTCAAGTTTTTTGATTTCTTATGTTATCACGCTTTACTTTGCTACAATATTTTTGTGAATTTTTTATCAAAATTACTCCGTATTTTTGTGAATTATTCATCGAATTCTCTATTGACGTCTGAAATCAGTTAAATTATAATGTGCGCATGATCATTTGACAAAAGTTTAACGTTAATGTTTTAACCACATGTTGCGTTTTATCTTTTGCCCCCATTCATATGTGTGCATGTTTTTTGTCAGTGCTGACAATTTTTTAACATGTTTTTTTGTGCACAGTGCTGAATTTCAAAAATTTTTTTTAAGATTTTTCCAATAATTCAGCGTTCTGTAAAGTAAAATTTACAGTATTTTCCCCGAATTTTCTGTTCGTCATTTTGTACATAGCGACAAAATTCAGAATTTGCGTTTTTTTCAGAATTTTGATACTATATTAGTATCGAAACTGAAAATTCAATCAGATTGAATCAACAACGAAACGCAGCGCGGGGACTTACAAAAACTCTGCAGCATCTGCCGGCGAAAAAAGGATAAGCCCGCAGGACCACAGACCATTATCATATGAAAACAGGAGGATTCCACATGGCAAAGAAAGAAACTATCCCTACCATCATCGACACTCCAGAAGCCCTGACCGCGAAAATGGCTGCAATGAAAGAGGCTCAGAAGATCTTTGCTACCTACACACAGGAGCAGGTCGACAAGATCTTTAAGGCAGCTGCTACTGCTGCTGACAAGATGCGTATCCCACTTGCCAAAATGGCTGTTGAGGAAACAGGCATGGGTATCATGGAAGACAAGGTTATCAAGAACCATTACGCAGCAGAGTATGTTTACAATGCATATAAGAACACTCAGACATGTGGTGTTGTAGAAGAAGACAAGGCATACGGACTCAAGAAGATCCTGGAACCTGTAGGACTGATCGCTGCAGTTATCCCTACAACCAACCCGACCTCCACAGCAATCTATAAATCTCTTATTTCCCTGAAAACCCGTAATGCGATCATCATCAGCCCGCATCCGCGTGCTAAGAAATCCACTATTGAAGCTGCAAAAGTTGTTCTGGAAGCAGCTGTTGCCGCAGGTGCGCCGGAAGGAATCATCGGATGGATCGATATCCCAAGCCTTGACCTTACCAACATGGTAATGCAGAACGCAGATATCATCCTTGCCACCGGTGGTCCCGGAATGGTCAAAGCAGCTTACTCCTCCGGTAAACCGGCTGTTGGTGTAGGACCCGGAAATACACCTGCCATTATTGATGACAGCGCAGATATCCGTCTTGCAGTTAACTCCATCATCCACTCCAAGACCTTTGACAATGGTATGATCTGTGCTTCCGAGCAGTCCGTAACTGTTCTGGAGAGCATTTATAAAGAAGTGAAGGAAGAGTTCCTTTACAGAGGATGCTACTTCCTTAAAAAAGACGAGATCGAGAAAGTCAGAAAGACCATCCTTATCAACGGTGCACTGAATGCCAAGATCGTAGGACAGAAGGCTGCTACTATCGCTGAAATGGCAGGCGTTACTGTACCGGCTGAGACCAAGATCCTGATCGGTGAGGTTGAGTCCGTTGATATCAGCGAAGAATTCGCACACGAGAAGCTTTCCCCTGTACTTGCCATGTACAAGGCCAAAAATTTTGACGAT
This sequence comes from Blautia sp. aa_0143, assembly GCF_004167315.1. NCBI lineage: Bacteria > Bacillati > Bacillota > Clostridia > Lachnospirales > Lachnospiraceae > Blautia > Blautia sp. aa_0143. The sequence goes on along the minus strand of NZ_RCXU01000009.1, from coordinate 28,323 downwards.
GCTGTTGCAAAGGCTGCGCAGCTCGTTGCAGATGGCGGCTATGGTCATACCTCTTCCCTCTACATCAACGTAAATGAAACAGAGAAGATGGATAAATTCGAAGCAACTATGAAAACCTGCCGTATCCTTATCAATACACCTTCTTCCCAGGGTGGTATCGGTGACCTTTATAACTTCAAGCTTGCTCCATCCCTTACTCTTGGCTGCGGTTCCTGGGGCGGTAACTCCGTATCCGAGAACGTTGGTGTCAAACACCTTCTCAATACCAAGACTGTTGCTGAAAGGAGAGAGAATATGCTCTGGATGAGAACACCGGAAAAGGTTTACTTTAAGAAGGGCTGTATGCCGGTTGCTCTTGATGAGCTCGGTACTGTTATGGGCAAGAAACGCTGCTTCATCGTAACAGACTCCTTCCTCTACAAGAATGGCTACACCAAACCGATCGAAGATAAACTGGATCAGATGGGCATCGTTCATACATGCTTCTCTGATGTAGCTCCTGACCCGTCTCTCGCTTCCGCCAAAGCCGGTGCCAAGGCTATGACAGCCTTTGAGCCAGACTGCATCATCGCTCTTGGCGGCGGTTCCGCAATGGATGCCGGCAAGGTTATGTGGATGCTTTATGAGAATCCGGACGCTGACTTCTCCGATATGTCCATGGACTTCCTGGATATCCGTAAGAGAGTTTATACCTTCCCGAAGATGGGTAAAAAAGCTTACTTCGTAGCGATCCCGACCTCTTCCGGTACAGGCTCCGAGGTTACTCCTTTCGCCATCATCACAGATCAGGATACCGGCGTTAAATGGCCACTGGCTGATTACGAGCTTCTCCCGGATATGGCGATCGTAGATACCAATAACATGATGAGCGCACCGAAGGGACTTACCCGTGCTTCCGGTATCGATGTTATGACACATGCCATTGAGGCTTATGTTTCCATGATGGCTTCCGATTACACCGATGGTCTTGCACTGAAAGCGATCAAGCTTGTATTTGAGTATCTGCCGCGTGCATATAAAGATGGCAATGACGTAGAGGCCAGAGATCACATGGCTAACGCTTCCTGCATGGCAGGTCTTGCATTCGCCAATGCATTCCTCGGCGTTAACCACTCTCTCGCTCACAAGCTCGGTGCTTTCCACCACCTGCCACACGGTATCGCAAACGCAGTTGTTCTTCTGGATGTTATGCGTTACAACAGTGCTGAGGTTCCGACTAAGATGGGTACTTTCCCACAGTATCAGTATCCGAAGACACTTGCACGCTACGCTGAGATCGGACGTTCTGTAGGTCTTACAGGCAAGAACGATGCAGAAGTATTCGAAAAACTTCTTGCTAAACTGGATGAGCTTATGAGAACTATCGAGATCCTGCCGACGATCCGTGATTACGGCGTAGATGAGAAACATTTCCTGGAAACTCTGGATGAGATGTCCGAGCAGGCCTTCAATGACCAGTGTACCGGTGCCAACCCGAGATATCCGCTTGTATCCGAGCTGAAAGATATCTATCTGAAAGCTTACTACGGAGAAATGCCAAATAAAGAAAAGAAAAAAGCCAAATAAATGTGGAACATCCTTTTAATGAAACACAGTCGGGAGTCTATTCACTCCCGACTACGTTTCATTTGCTTATTCCCTCTTGCAAAAGATCCCCGATACAGGGCTGCATGAACAGACTGTACCGGGGATCTTTTATTCAACTGCTTGGTAATGATCGTTTATTTCAAGCCATACTCTGCTGCAAGTTTTTTAAATTCAGGAAGAGAATTCACAATTGTCTCATAGGATACACAATATGCAAGTCTCACATAACCGGGGCATGCGAAGGAGCTTCCCGGTACCATAAGGATGTTATATTTCTTACCGGCTTCACAGAAGGCTTTTTCGTCTTCAACCGGAGATTTTACAAAGAGATAGAAGGCACCCTGTGGTTTGATGCACTCAAATCCGCATTCTTTCAGGCCATTATAAAGTGCCTGACGATTTTTATCATAAGCTGCAAGATCCGTCTTGGCGTCTACACATTTTGCAACTACCTTCTGGATCAGGGACGGTGCATTTACACAGCCAAGTGTACGGTTTGCAATGGTTGCTGCAGAGATCAGCTCTTCGCTTCCGTCTGCCTCATCAGGGATCACCAGATATCCGATACGTTCACCCGGAAGGGAAAGAGATTTGCTGTAGGAATAGCCCACAACAGTATTGTTATAATATTTCGTCAGGTATGGGACCTCCACGCCATCATAAGCCAGCTCACGGTATGGCTCATCGGAGATCAGGTAGATCACACTTCCGAACTCTTTCTGTTTTGCTTCCAGGATTGCGGAAAGCTTCTTGATCGTTTCTTCTGAATATACAACTCCGGTAGGATTGTGTGGGGTGTTTACGATAACCGCTCTTGTCTTCGGTGTGATCTTCTGCTCAAACTCAGCGAGATTTGGCTGGAAAGTTGTGGTATCTGGAGAGATTTCCACAAGGACACCATCATAATTGCGGACATATGCACCGTATTCCAGAAAATATGGTGCAAAAACGATCACCTCTTCTCCAGGATTCAGGATTGTTTTCAGGATCACATTCAGTCCGCTTGCAGCACCGACGGTCATGATCAGATTCTTTGCGGAAAATTTCGTATCGAAACGTCTGTTGAGGGATTCTGCGATGGTCTGGCGTACATCCTCAAAGCCTGCGTTGCTCATATATCCGTGAAGAACTGTCGGATCCGCAGTGTTTACAAGCTCGATAATTGCTTCGCGGACGCTGTCCGGTGCCGGTACACTTGGATTTCCGAGACTGAAATCAAAAACCTTGTCTGCGCCGTATTTCGCACGGAGGCGGTTTCCTTCCTCAAACATCATACGGATGGCGGAATTATTTTTTACGTAGGGTTTCATTTTTTCTGATATCATTTTGTGCTCTCTCCTTTTATCCGATTTTACAGGGTTTCATATCCTTATTTCTACCATAGCCAGAATCTGTTGTACTGTCTACAATTTTACCCCGTCTTGCTTCAGCGTGTCAATACTTTGTCCAGGTAAAGTGCTTCATATTTCCTATGGACAATGCTAGTGTACCTGTTTGTCTTCCGGTTTCGTTCGCACGATCCATACTGACAACGTGCTTCCCACCAGCGCGATCACGAATCCGGCCAGAACATCTGTCGGATAATGGACACCAAGATACAGTCTGGAAAATGCCACCAGTGCTGCCAGGACTACTGCCGGGATTCCGAATTTCTTCGGAAGCATCCGGAGCATTACCAGAGCAACGGCAAAGGATGCTGTGGTGTGACCTGACGGAAAAGAGAAATCCTTCGGTTTGGTGATCATAGGGATGAGAGCTTCGATTTCCGCAAAAGGCCTTGGTCTTGCCACTATATTTTTGAGAAGCAGGTTGGTAACGATCGCCCCGAAGATCAGGGACAAGGCTGCCGCATAGCCTGTTTTTCTTGTCTTTGGAACAGCAAGAAGAACAACTGCACAGAGGATCCAGAACCATCCTCCGTTTCCCAGAAATGTAACAGATTTCATAAATGGTGTCAGCATATCCGTTCTTAAATATCGCTGGATCAGGAGAAGGATTTCTCCGTCCAGCTGTTGTATTGACTGTAAAATATTCATATACCTCTTACTGATCAGACGCTACCGCAATCTGCTTTGCCAGCTGTTCATAGCCATGCAGCTGCCCGGCAGTTTACCTGGTCAGATCAGCTTTCTCCTCTTTCTTTATTTTTCATTTCTTTATTTTTCAGCAGACAGAGCAGCTTTCTTTTATATTTCTGCATCTGCAGCTGTCTGATTTACTTATTATCTATTATACTGTATTTTTCTTGATTTTCTGATAACAAAAGCTAAATATTTTATAAATAAAACGCCCCTGCACTGCCGAAATTTCACACAGTACAGGGACATCTCCTTTCCGTTACTTAAAACTTTCTATATAAACTTTTCTTTTTCTTTCAGGATGGCTGCGCTTTACGCTCCGCGCTCTGCCTCCCGCTCCTTATAATGATGTGCCTCCTCCAGCATCATATCTTTCACCTTCATCAGTCGGATCTGAGTACTTCTCTCGTTCTCATCCAGCTTCATGGTGATGTATTTAATGTTTGCCCGGGCTTCCGGTATGATGACATGCTCCAGAGCATTTACACGACGCCTTGTTTTTTCGATCTCGGAAGCCATAAGCTGACAGGCCTTTTCCACTTCTGCCAGACGAAGCATATCCGGCAGGATGTCTGCCAGGGATTTTACCGCTCCGTCCAGATCACTGGATGTAAAAGCAAAGCCATAGGAATAAATATCGTTGGCATCCGGTGTTCTTGTTTTGTATTCAAAAACAGGAATATCCACACTCATGACATTCTTTTTTCCGGTTTCCAGATAAACTTCCTGCTTGGGAGCCATCAGTGCCGTATTCAGCGTCTCCTCCGACATTCCAGCTTTTGCAATGACAAAATTGGTGTTGGCGCTTCGGATACCGGCTTCTACTTTTTTTCGCAGCTCCATATTCTCCCGTACCAGATCCAGGAACTGTCTCATCAGCTCGTCCCGCTTATCCTTCAGAAGCTTATGGCCACGTACTGCAGTCACCAGCTTCTTTTTCTGCTTCGTAAGCTCCATACGGGTAGGATTCACCTGTGTTGATGCCACAAATCATCCCCCCTTTATACTTTTCCGTAATACTGATCAAGGAATTTGTCATCGATACGTTTCAGCTCGCTTCTCGGAAGAATGGAAAGCAGCTTCCAGCCGATGGCCAGTGTTTCCTCAATATCACGGTTAGCCTGATAGCCCTGGGAAACATATTCCTTCTCGAAAGCATCCGCAAATTTTGCATAGATCAGGTCAATGTCAGAGAGAGCTGCCTCACCAAGAATAGTCATCAGCTCTTTGGCCTCTTTACCACGAGCATATGCGGCAAACAGCTGGTTCATGGTGTTGGCATGGTCTGCTCTTGTCTTACCTTCACCGATACCCTTATCCTTCAGTCGTGACAGAGACGGAAGAACATCGATGGGCGGTGTGATTCCCTTACGGTAAAGCTCACGGCTCAGGATGATCTGTCCCTCTGTGATGTAACCGGTAAGGTCCGGGATCGGATGGGTCTTATCATCCTCAGGCATAGTCAAGATCGGAACCATGGTGATACTTCCTGATTTTCCTTTCTGACGGCCTGCACGCTCATAAAGAGAAGCAAGATCTGTGTACATATATCCGGGATATCCACGACGTCCCGGAACCTCCTTACGAGCCGCGGAAACCTCACGGAGAGCATCCGCATAGTTTGTGATATCCGTAAGGATTACAAGAACGTGCATGTCTTTTTCGAAGGCAAGATATTCTGCTGCTGTCAGTGCCATTCGCGGAGTAGCAATACGCTCAACAGCCGGGTCATTTGCCAGGTTCACAAACAGAACAGTACGATCTATCGCTCCGGTTTCCTTAAAGCTCTCTACAAAGAAGTTTGACTCCTCGAAAGTGATACCCATGGCTGCAAATACAACGGCAAACTGCTCATCTTTTCCGCGAACCTTCGCCTGTCTTGCGATCTGTGCCGCAAGCTGTGCATGGGGAAGACCGGATGCGGAGAAGATCGGAAGCTTCTGTCCGCGTACCAGGGTGTTCAGGCCGTCAATCGCAGATACACCCGTCTGGATAAACTCCTCCGGATAGCTTCTGGCCGCCGGATTCATGGGAAGTCCGTTGATATCTCTTCTTTCCTCCGGAAGGATCTCCGGGCCGTCATCAATGGGACGTCCCAGTCCGTCAAAAACACGACCCAGCATATCGCCGGATACACCAAGCTCCATGCTCCGTCCCAGGAAACGTACCTTGCTGTTGGAAAGATTGATACCTGTAGAGCTCTCAAACAGCTGCACCAGAGCATTGCTTCCGTCGATCTCCAGAACACGGCATCTTCTTGTTTCGCCATCGGCAAGCTCGATCTCACCAAGCTCGTCAAATGCTACATCTTCAACGCCCCGTACCAGCATCAAAGGGCCGGCAACTTCCTGTATGGTCCTATATTCTTTTGGCATTTTACAGGCCCTCCTTTCCCAGAAGTTCTGCAGTCTCTGCTGCCAGCTGGCGGGTTACTTTCTCATATTCTGCTGCCAGCTGATCTTCTTTTGTATATTTATAACGGCCGATCTGCTCACGTACCGGAAGCTTTACGATATCATTGATATCTGCGCCCTGTTTCAGCGCATCCAGACCCGCATCATAAAATGCAAGTACCAGACGCATCATATTATGCTGTTTTTCCAGAGATGTGTAGGTATCGATCTCGTGGAAAGAGTTCTGGTGGAGGAAATCCTCTCGGATGGAACGGGCTGCTTCCATTTTCAGGCGGTCACCCGGTGAAAGCGCATCCATACCTACCATCTTTACGATTTCTTCCAGCTCTGCCTCTTCCTGAAGAAGGGTCATCATTCTCTGACGGAGCTTCATCCAGTCATTCGCTACATTTTCGTCAAACCATCCGCCAACGCTGTCCAGATACAGAGAATAGCTGGTCAGCCAGTTGATCGCCGGGAAATGACGTTTGTATGCAAGGTTTGCGTCCAGTCCCCAGAATACCTTTACGATTCGAAGTGTCGCCTGGGAAACCGGCTCGGAGATATCACCACCTGGAGGAGATACGGCGCCGATCGCTGTCAGGGCACCCTCTCTTCCGTCTTTTCCACTGCAGATCACATGTCCGGCACGCTCATAGAACTGTGCAAGACGGGAACCAAGATATGCAGGATAACCTTCCTCACCTGGCATCTCCTCCAGTCGTCCGGACATCTCACGGAGAGCCTCAGCCCATCTGGAAGTAGAATCTGCCATCAATGCTACGGAATATCCCATATCACGGAAATACTCCGCAATTGTAATACCTGTATAAATCGACGCCTCACGAGCTGCAACCGGCATATCTGAGGTATTGGCGATCAGAACCGTACGCTCCATCAGAGACTGTCCTGTTTTTGGATCCTTCAGCTCCGGGAACTCGTTCAGAACATCTGTCATCTCATTTCCACGCTCACCGCAACCGATATAGACCACGATATCTGCCTCAGCCCATTTTGCAAGCTGATGCTGGATAACCGTCTTACCGCTTCCGAACGGGCCGGGAACTGCTGCCACACCACCCTTGGCAATAGGGAACATGGTATCAATAACACGCTGTCCTGTTACCAGAGGTTTGGCTGGCGGAAGTTTCTTCTTATATGGACGGCCACGTCGTACCGGCCAGTGCTGCATCAGGGTCAACTCTTTATCGCCGTCTGCTGTGGAAAGAACTGCAACGGTCTCATCCACGGTAAACTCGCCGGATTTAATTTCCTTCAGAGTACCTTTCATATTGGGAGGTACCATGATCTTCTGTGTAACAACGATAGTCTCCTGAACGGTTCCAAGAACATCGCCGCCCTCCAGCTGATCTCCCACCTTCGCAACCGGAATGAAATTCCATTTTTTGTCCCGCTTCAGGGCAGGAACCTCAACGCCTCGTTTCAGGTTGTTGCTGCCTGCTACCTTCATGATGTCATCCAGCGGACGCTGTATTCCATCGTAAATGCTTGTAATAAGGCCAGGACCAAGCTCCACGGAAAGGGGCACCTCCATGGACTCTACCGGTTCTCCCGGACGAAGTCCTGAAGTCTCCTCATATACCTGTATGGAAGCCTCATCTTCATGCATCTCAATGATCTCACCGATCAGACGCTGGCTGCTTACACGAACCACGTCATACATATTTGCATCCCGCATACCCTTGGCAATTACCAGCGGTCCTGCCACCTTCTTAATGGTTCCTCTGCTCATCTGAACCAATCACCTGCTTTCTTGTCACTCATTACTGAAAAGAATATCGGAGCCAACTGCCGTCTCCACGGATTTCTTTACATTTTCGATACCTGCACCTGTATTTCCGGAAATTCCGGGAATCTGAATGATCGCAGGCATCAGCTCCTCACTGTATTTACTGATCTCTGCGGAAAGCTGGGCCGCCAGCTGTTCCGTAATATAAATAACCGCATATTCACCGGCTGCCAGACGGTTAAGCTTCTCTTTACCATCTGCAGGATCCTCCACCGGAAAAGTATCAAGGCCAAGAGCCGCAAACCCGTAAATGCTGTTATAATCACCTAAAACTGCGATCTTATACATACATTTCCCTTGCCCTTTCCCGGATAAACTCTTCCGGAAGGCCGCTGCGCTTTCCGGTGAGAATGATCCGCACCGTCTTGATCTCATTTTCACGGGCAAGCACATAGGCTACCAGCGGTCCCAGTGAAAATGAATTGTACAGCTGAGGGCGGATGGTCTCCATGATCTGGTTATCACACCATCTCTCAAAAGCGGAAGCTGATTCCGCCAGTGCCAGAGCTCCGTCCCCATATTTCGTTTCTGCCAGATAACCCATGATCTGATCCATTCCGCTTACTGCCGCGTGGATCAGTCTCTCCTTATCCAGTGTGTCACATTCTGCCATGGCTTTTTTCATAAAGTCCGAACTTTTTCCTGTTTTGCAGGCACGGACTGCGATCCGGATATCTGCTACCGCTACCGTGGATTCCGCATACTGCCGGACGATCTCTTCTTTTGACCGTTCTCCGGCTTTTTTTATGGCATCCAGTGCTGCCCTGTCTACGATAATATCCGCAAGCTGTCCGTCTCTTGTGTGCAAAAAGGTCTCATAGGCTTCTCTTGCCGCTTCCCGCATATCCTCAGGAAAACGATCATATTCCTTATCCTTCAGGAATTTCACCATATCCTCTCCGTCAATGGAACAGTCGCTGAAAAAAATATTCGGCGCTGCCCCTTGCAGGATGCTTGCCTTCACAGCCGCTTTCAGGTTATGGAAAAGATCCTGATAGGAAAGAACAGAAAACACAGATCGGTCCGCTACCAGCGAATCCATGATCTCCCAGATCTTTTCTCTCTCCCGAGAAAGAATGGCATCCGCACCGGCTGCAGGATCACCATTTCCCCAGCCCTTCTCTGTAAGGATCTGAAGGCACTGCTGCTCATCCTGACATGCCAGAAGCTGCTCGATCGCTGCCTGATTCAGAAGTCCGGTCTCCAGAACACGTATCCGCGCCACCGCATAGGCATAATCTTCACCAAACATCATTCACGCCCTCCTTTTTGCGATGGTGTTTTACGCAAACAAAATCTTTCTTACCTGATCCAGAAGCTCATCCCGCTTCTCTGCGAACATGGCATCAATGGAACAGTTTTCCTCAATGCCGCCGTATATCAGGATAAAACCTCCGTCTATGTTTCGGGTTTCACCGGAAATTTCCAGCACACCACCCTTTTTCTGTGCCAGGCTCTTTATTTCCTCACGGAAACCTGCCGGCATACGTTCCAGATCCTTTTTTGAAAAACAGATCTCTCCTTCTCTTGGAAGAAGATATTTCTCAGCCATATTCTTAAGGATCCCAAAATATTTTTCTTCATCCAGATTCTTCACACGGTCACAGGCATCTGCGATCACATTTCCGATCAGCTCCTGCTTGGCTGCAAGAACTGCGGTACGCTTCTTCATATCTGCAGCGGAAGCTGTCCGCTCTTCATAGCTTTTCACCTTTGCCCTGGACTGTTCTTCTCTCTGCTGCCGGATCTTATCTGCCTTTTCTCCGGCTTCCCTGAGGATCTCTGCGGCTTTTTTCTCCGCATCACTGATCGTAACGGCTGCAGAAGCATCGGCCTCTTCAAGAATCTGGCTTACCATCTTCTCTAATCCTGTCATGCTCTGCCCTCCTGATGAATCAAACCTGAATTCCGCTGACTGCAAGAATGGAGATCAGAAGAGCCAGAATCGCATATGTCTCAACCATTGCAGGGAAAAGCATGGCTTTACCGAACTGCTCCGGCTTCTTGGCTACGATACCGATGGAAGCTACGGAAGTTTTTCCCTGATGGATCGCAGAAAGAAGACCTGCGATAGCGATCGGAAGACAAGCCACAAAGATCATAAGACCGGTTTCCAGGGAAATATCAGCAACACCGCCGCCCAGGATACCAACCTTGGAAAGTGCAAGGAATGCTACCAGCAGTCCGTAAATACCCTGCGTACCGGGAAGAAGCTGAAGAAGCAGAACCTTGGCAAATTTGTCCGGGTCTTCTGTTACAACACCTGCTGCTGCACGGCCGGCTGTACCAACACCGATGGCGGAACCTATACCTGCAAGAGCTACGGAAATTGCTGCTCCCAATAATGCCCAAATGATACCACTCATAATATTAATCCTCCTTAATATCTACATATTTTGTATTTTCGCGGAAGGGGTGGAACTCTTTTCCTCCGCCCTCAAAGAATTTACCGAAAAACTCTACGTACTGTAATCGGCAGGTGTGCACGTATGCACCCAGAAGATTGATCAGAAGGTTAAAGATATGACCAATCACAAATACAAGGATAAATACGATCCATCCCAGAATACTGTCTCCCAGCATACTTCCCATCTGGTTCATAACTGATGCGATAACTCCGGTAGCAAGTCCCAGGGCCAGAAGTCTGGAATAGGAAAGGATATCACTGACCCATCCCGTGATATTGTAAAGATCGTAAGCTCCAAGCGCCAGCCTCAGGAACGGATTCTTCTTATCTCTTCCTGACATGAAGAGAATTCCCACCGCACCGATGATCGCCATCCATTTTCCGACCTGTATCACTGCCGGTGAAAGGTTCAGATCCATCTGAGAAATAGAACGGAACATGCTGCTTGGGATAAAGATCAGGATCAGTCCCATAAGAAGCAGGAACCAGAGTACTACGTCACAGAAAAAGTCGAGATATTTTCTGTCACGTAACAGCATGTAGCCCTTAAGACCCATTCCCAGAAACATATGGATCAGGCCAAACAGCATGGAGAACACCAGAAGTCTCATAGGCTCATTCAACGGTGCAAACCATACCGGCTTCACAGTGACCGGTTTATGCAGATATACTCTTGAGAATACATCGATAAAATCTCCGAAATATCCGCCAAACATTACGCCCCAGAACAAAGTGGACAGTCCACAGTACATGAACAGCCGGATGGATTTCTGCATTCCGCTTTCCATTCTGGGGAATTTCAGAAGCACTCCCAGACAGACCGCAAACACGATCAGTCCGTAGGCTGCATCTGATAGCATCAGTCCGAAAAGGAATACATAGCAGGCTGTCATAATGGTGGACGGATCGATCTCTCCCTTTCCGGGAAGACCAAACGCTGCCAGAACTCCCTCTCCTGCTGCTCCGAATTTGCCGTTCTGAAGGGCAACCGGAACATTTTCTCCCTCAGCATCTTCTGCTTCAAAAACAATATCGTACTTCTCCGTAAGCCGTTTCTCCATTGCAGAAACCTGTTTCTTCGGAAGATATCCTGTCACAAAAAAAGTGCTCTCCGACTGGCGGAGCTGTCCTAATACCTCATATTTCTGTGCACGGATCCGGAAATAATCGGACAAAAGCTGAAGAGAGCTCTTCCTGTCGTGAAGAGCGCGTATCTGTTCCCGGATCTGTTCGGACTCTTCCTGAATGCGTACCACTTCATTCTTAAGGTTCTCCAGCTCCTGTGCCGGAACCTCTGATACCAGCTGTGCCGGTCTTGCAAATCCCTGCATCCGAAGCGCTTCTTCCAGTTCCTGTGCCTGTGCTTTCAGGCAGACAACCACCAGGCTCAGCTTACCGGCGTCATTTGAGATTTCCCGAATGTCAAAGGCTTCAAGCTGTGGTGCATCCGCTGCCAGCTGACTGTATACCTGATCCAGAGTTATATTTCCATCAATACTTCCCACAAGTACCGCTGCTTTCGCTGTACCGCCGAAGTTCATCGGAATATCCAGCTTCAGCCATGGAGCAAGAGCTGCTTCCTGCTGCTCGATCTTAACTGCTGCCGCATTGTTCTCTGTAAGCTTCTTCCGGTATCCCTGGATTTCTCTGGCCGTTCTCAGGATCTCTTCCTGATCCCGGATAGCTTCTTCCTCCTGCTTCCTTCCGATCAGCGGTTTCCCTGCCAGGGATGCCAGCATGGATTGCTTTTCCTTCGAAAATTCATCCAGTATTTCGATTGCCTGATCGCAAAGGGATGCGTTCTTCTCAAAGATCAGCCGGGCATTCATAGTATCCATCGTCTTAAGCTCCGGATCCAATTCTGCTGCATCGATCTCCAATACTCCAAGTGACTGCAGTTCTTCCAATATGGCCTTACGGTTCTTTTTCATTGCGCAGATACTGATTCGCTGCATCTGCAATACTGCCATTTTCGCACTCCCCCTCTCAGAACAAACTGTCCATTACTGTCTGGATTGCCTGCTCGTGCTTCGACTCCGCTTTCTTTTTCAAAGCTGCAAGCTCTTCCTCCGCCTGTCCAACGACAGTGTTCTCTGTACTGTGTGCACGTTCTTCGGCTGCTTTCATATCAGATGCCGCCTGTTCGCCGGCGGCTGTTTCCGCCTTTCTGATAATATTCTCTGCCTCTTTCTCAGCTTCGCTGATGATACTCTGTGCACGGACGGATGCATCCTTTATCTTCTGCTGTGCTTTTGCCTCCGCCTCTTTCACTGCCTTGATCGTTTCCTGGATCATCTGATCACCGCCTCTCTGCATATCCAAATTGTACCACAATCGCTTTTTTAAAACAATGTTTATTATGCAATTTAACGATAAATTTATTTGTATTGTGTCAAAAAGTCGTCATATATGTTATATTTTTGCCATTTTTTCGCACACTTTTTATTTGTTTATTCTATTCATATTTTTTATTTTTATTCAAAAAAAGCCATCAGTCCGATGAAAATGTTTTTACATCTTCATCGGACTGATGGCTTTCAGTTATGAACAGACGGTGAATGCGGACTAACCTATTCACCCGACCTACAGTGGCTATCTGTTCTATTTGTTAATTGTACAGGTAATTTGCAATGTCTTCGCTTTTGATATTCTCAGCATCGATCCATACCGGATCAAGTAAAACCTTCTTATCAATCTTTGTTTCCTTCTTCGGTGCAGTAGACTGAATAGCCGCCCACATGGTCTGATATCCCATCGCATAAGGATTCTGTGAAAGCACTCCCAGTTCTTCCCCTTTCTGGATCGCTTCCTGCTGTTTGCTGGTTGCATCTACGCCTACCATAGCAACTTTATTTTCTCCTGTGTCCTTATTTACCTCCAGAAACATTTCAGAAACCTCGGCATTGGTGCAGAAAACGCCATCCAATGCCGGATATTTATCCAGAACTTCCTTCATGGCTTCCTTCATATCATCAACCTGGTCAGAATATACGGTTTCCACCACTTTAATATCCGTATAATTTGCAATATTATCCAGAAATCCTTTTACACGCTCCTGCGCGCTCTGTGTTTTCTCCTGTGCGGAAAAAACAGCCACATTTCCCATTTTTCCAATGGCGCTGCCAAGCTTATATGCTGCATATTTGCCGATCTGTGTATTGTCTGTTCCACGAAAAGCTCTGACCAGCTTCGTATCACTGACATTGGAATCAAATGCGACCACCGGAATTCCGTTCTCTTTCGCTGCTTCCAGCTGTGCCTGACAGGAATCCACATCTCCGGCAGAAAGACACACTACAGATGGATTCTCAGCGATTACTGCATCAAGAGTATTGATCTGACTTTCTACGTCCTCTTCATCATCCGGACCCTCAAAGGTCATCGTGATCTGCTTGTCTTTTTTGAAACCATACGCCTCATTTACATCCTTGACAGCAGCTTCCATTCCTTCTTTTACTTTATTCCAGAACTCGCCTTTTTTGCTTTTGCTGACAACAGCTATTCTGGCACCTTCTTCAATAGAAAGAGTGTCATCGATCTCAGGGATCAGCGGGCTTTTTTCTTCTTCCACTTCGGTTGCTTCAGGGGTTTCCTGGACATCTGCTACAATCGGTGCAACAAGCTTTTCTACTTCTTCTTTCTGACAGCCTGTCAGCAGGGTTGCCACAGCCAACAAGGCTGCTGACGCTACTGCAGCTCTTTTCATTGTAATCTCCTCTTCCTCGCTGGTTACTGTTCTCTATGTTCTTTATCGTCTGCCTTGTCCATCCACAGTAACTTATACTTTACAAAAATCTTACATTTGGTTACTTGCTTTTTACATTATACACTTTTTCGTATTTCCGTCCAGAGTTTTTACACTTTTTTCACAAAATCCAAAAATGCGCTTCCCTGTGGCTCTGTTTCAAACTTCATCATTTTTCCTGTTCTGGGGTGTTTGAATTCCAGACAGCTGGAACAAAGTCCCAGTGATGTACCTTTTTCTCCCGAAGGATTATATTTCCGGTCTCCGAGAAGGGGCAGTCCCTCATGAGAAAGCTGCACACGGATCTGATGATGCCGACCTGTTTCCAGCCTGATCTTAAGAAGTGTCCGGGATTTTCCGTTTATCTCCTGCTGATCCAGAACTTTATAGTGAAGAATCGCTTTTTTTGCTCCCGGTGTATTGGCAGACACCACCTGAGACATGTTGGCTTTTCCATTTTTTTTCAGATAGTCTGTAAGAGTCCCTTCTGAGCTCTTTGCTTTTCCCTCTGTTACTGCCAGGTAATATTTTCCGGCGCCTCCTGCCATCATCTGTTTACTCAGATTTCCTGCTGCTTCGGATGTTTTCGCAAATACAAGAATGCCTTCTACCGGCTGATCAAGGCGATGTACTACTCCCAGATATGGGATCTTTCCCGGTGTTTTTTGTGCCAGATAATTTTTCAGGGCACTTTCCATATCCATTGTTCCTATTTTTGCTGCCTGCACCGGCATTCCTGCTGTTTTTCTGCACACAAGGATCTCTTTGTCTTCATATAAAATATTTTCTTCAATCTGATAATTCCACATATTTTCTCATCTTACTTCCTTTCTCACAGAAGTATAACTGATGATGTTTTTGATGGCAACTGATAAATATAACTGTTCGGAAAATCTCTGATCGAAAATTTTGCTCTCTGCTCGGATCATATTATTTTATCCAGGGCTTTTCGGAACGGTTATATACTTAATATATGCAATCTTATATACACAACGAGACGGTCATCACTTTTTTTACTTTTACAGTTTCCAAAAATGATGACCGTCTCAACACTCTTCGTTATTCAATTTTTCTTCCTCTTCGTTCTTTCGAATAAAGTTTTCTTGTTATACTTATTATACTTATCAATCGAAATCTTTGATTTTATATACTTTATAAAATAATTTCGATTCTCTTTATTCAATTTTGAAATTTTTCTTTTTCAGATTCTCTCTTCTTTTTTATTTCCTGCTCATAAACGACTGATATATGTAAGTATATCTCTTCGATTATTTAGAAAGTTTTATAGATCAGAAATCATTTTTTACGATGTTTGATTTCCTGTTTATCTGAAGAATTTCGGTGGTTATACTTTTTCCTGTTCACTAAACAATTCTGGACTTAACTTCTTAAATTCAAAACCATTTGTCATCTCTGTACTTTGCGATCTGCTGATTCAAATCGACCTATTGGGATTTTCTCCTCTGCAGTTCTTTAAAGTATCCTGGAAAAAAGTTCCTGCCCGATTCTTCTGTTTTTAATATCCTCTCAGATATTCTTCTGATGCAAAGCTTCAATCCATATCCTAATGGTTCTGATATGCATTTCAAAGTATCGTTCTCATCTTCACGTTTGTTCTTGGAATCTCTTCTTTCCAACGAACCGGTGAGTTGAGGGTTTTACTCTTTCGGGAAATATTTCTTTACATATTTCCTGAAATCTTTGTATCAGGTGTGTGACAGTTGTTCAATATGAGTTACCGATTCTATATTACCTGAAATACTGATTTCCTTTTGTTTCTGATTTCTTAAAATATAAGTAAGATTTAAGAGGATCTTATTTATATTTCATAAAAGAAACTTCTGTTTTCTTAAGGTGTATCATATGTGATCTGTATCAGGTCTTTCTTGCAGGAAATCCGGTTCCTGTCACTCTCATATTGATGATGGTGTTTGTTTATGTTCCCACTGGAATCACCTTTTCCTTTCTTCATCCTTCATGTGCATCTATGCTATGAATTGAATGATTTTCTTTTTTGTTTTTCTCTTGTTGTTTTTGATGGTCTTATAATAACATCGTTGCGGGTATTTGTCAATACATTTTTGTGTTTTTATGCTATTATTTTTATTTATTTGTTTTGTTATGTGTTTATATTTTATAATTTGTTTGTATTTTTTATTATTTTCTGTTAATTTATGCTATTGTGAAGTTGTGAAGAACGGGATGGTATGTTGCGAACGGACGGTCGGGAAGGACGGGAGGGGCGGGTGAGGCTTCGGAGATCTAGTGCTTCTAAGGCTGCAGGGATTCTGCTAAAACCGCTGAAAAAATCCCAGAACTCGCTAACGCTCAAACAGCTGGGATTTTTCCAGCAACGCAGCCTCCCCGCGGCCTAAGAAGTACTACGACTCCTGCAGAGTCACCCGCCCCGCCCGTCCTTCCCGCCCTGACTTTCGAACATGGAAAGTTAGTTAGAAAAGTTTCTGTGTGACTGTATTGGCCCTGCAAACATTGCAATGTTTGTACTTTACAATGTTTGCAGGGGATTGAGATAAACTTTATTCGAAAGAACGAAGAAGAAGAAAAATTGAATAACGAAGAGTGTTGAGACGGTCATCATTTGTTGAGCTTTTCTTGATATTTTTACCGGGGCTGGGGTTTGTCTCTGGGAATGTCAGCGTGAGGTGTCCTGTGGGGAGCAGGGGCTTCGGAGTGAGCCTTTGGTCATACTTGGCGGCTGAGGTGACCTGTGGAAAGGTATTCTGCGGATACAGGCCGCAGAATAAGGCCCATCTGTCTGAGCCAGGTACGCATCAGCGTACATGGCGAGTTATGGGCCGGCCTTTTCACAGGTTGCCTCAGACGCTTAGTATGACCAGGCGAAACGACAGCCTCTGCTCCCCACAGGACACCTCACGCGTCCGCATCGTCCACATCCCATAAAAATAAGTATCCATAACCCTAAAAACTTCCCAAAACCACACCCCAAAAACAAAAAGCAGACCGGCAACCTCGATTAAAACGGTCACCAGTCTGCAAAACAACACGGAAATTCTTAAATTACTATATTCCGCTCTGCAGCATATTCATGAACACACTTCCATCACCTTCACGCTCTATATGTGTTCAATCCCTGCATCTATTTACGATTATAATTAATCAGACAACCCTTAAGGATGATCTCTCTCTCATCATCTGTCAGCTCACCCAGAGTTACATCGAACTCCTTCAGAGCGTCACCTTCAACAGTATATCCCTTGATCACGTCTGCTTTTTCCTCAACCGCCTTGCGGATTCCCGGGAAGAACAGATAATCACCGTTCTTGAACGGAAGATCTCCGGACGGGATCAGGAATGGAAGCATACCCCAGTTGATCAGATTGGAACGATACCTCTTGGTTGCATACTCATTGGCAATGTTTGCCCAGCCGCCAAGTACCTTCTGGCAGGATGCAGCCTGCTCTCTTGCGGAACCATCGCCAGGTTTCACTGCAAAGATGGTGCTTCCTACGCCAAGGTTTGTCTTATCAACATCCGGATAGGATTTATGGATGGTTTCCATAACCGGTTTCAGTTCCGGAACAGCCTCTGCCGGGCAGTTACCTGCCTGGATCGCCTTCTGTGCTGCCTGGATCTCTTTTGCACGGCCAACATAAGCCGGATCCTTTCTGGACAGTGTGAACTCTGCAAGTCCAAGCGGATTGGAACGGTAGGAGGATGTCTCACCGGACGGGATCAGCTCGTCAGTGGTAGTAACCGGATCGTGGATCTCGGAAACAACCTTCAGAATCAGGTTGTCTGCAAGTGCAGCCATCTCCGGCCAGTCTTTGATATTCGGTCCAAACTGGATCTCTACGCTTGGATCTGCCACGCCCTTGCTGTCAAATACACGGTTCTCGTAGATAGACTTATCGAAGTAGTATTTATGCTCGGAATAGCTTCCGTCAAACTCCTCTGCTGAGGTAAGGAATCCCTTGTTTGCTGCTGTAGCTGCAATGGAACGTGCATCCATAAGTGCAACCGAAGAGATCTGACCGTTCTGGATCTTGGAGCCTTCACGGTTCGGGAAGTTTCTGGTTGTATGACGGATACTGAATGCATTGTTTGCAGGTGTATCTCCGGCGCCGAAGCACGGTCCGCAGAATGCAGTTTTCACAACTGCGCCTGTTCCGATCAGTTCTGCAAGAACACCATTCTTAGCCAGTTCCATGTAGATTGGAGTACTTGCCGGGTATACACTTAAGGTGAAGGCATCATGGCCGATATTTTTGCCCTTGAGGATATCTGCTGCAGCGCAGATATTCTCGAATCCACCGCCTGCACAGCCGGCGATGATTCCCTGCTCAACATAAAGCTTGCCATCAACTACCTTGTCTCTCAATGTAAACGGAATCTTTCCGTCAAGACTTACCTGTGCTCTCTTCTCCACATCTGCAAGGATATCGTCAAGGTTTGCCTTCAGCTCATCGATGGTGTAGGTGTTACTTGGGTGGAACGGCATTGCGATCATTGGTTTGATCTCACTGAGGTCGATCTCTACACAGCCGTCATAGTATGCAACGTTGCCCGGTTTCAGTTCTTTATAATCCTCCGGTCTTCCGTGGATCGCATAGAATTCCTCGATCTTCGCATCTGTCTGCCAGATGGAGGAAAGACATGTGGTTTCTGTTGTCATAACATCAACACCGATACGGAAATCTGCGCTTAAGCTGGCAACGCCTGGTCCAACGAACTCCATAACCTTATTCTTCACATAGCCGTTGGCAAAAACCTCGCCGATGATGGCAAGCGCAACATCCTGCGGTCCTACACCCGGACGTGGAGCACCTTTCAGATAAATAGCAACTACTCCTGGCATATTAATATCGTATGTCTGGCAGAGAAGCTGTTTTACAAGCTCCGGTCCGCCCTCTCCCATAGCCATGGTTCCAAGTGCTCCGTATCTTGTATGACTGTCGGAGCCGAGGATCATCTTTCCGCCGCCTGCAAGCATTTCTCTTGCAAACTGATGGATAACTGCCTGATGAGGCGGTACATAAACTCCGCCGTACTTTTTGGCACAGGTGAGACCAAACATGTGGTCATCTTCATTGATGGTTCCACCTACTGCACAGAGGGAGTTATGGCAGTTGGTCAGTACATATGGTACCGGGAACTTCTCAAGTCCTGAAGCTCTCGCAGTCTGGATGATTCCCACAAATGTGATATCATGGGAAGTCAGTTTATCGAATTTGATCTGAAGCTTCTCCATGTTATCGGATTTATTGTGAGCCTTGAGAATAGAATATGCGATGGTATTCTTAGCAGCCTCTTCTTTCGCTACAGGCAGATCAGCCTGGTTCTCGGGAATGATTTCCTGTCCGTTCTGAAGATAAACGCCGGTATCGTAAAGTTTCATTTCGGTTCCTCCAATCTGTAATGATTCTTTTTTTCATAATTTCGTTTATTATAGAGGATTTTTACACATTAGTCAATAAAAGTGAGCACACCTGGTGCATTGTTTTGCGTACAAGCGTTATTGCCCTGTGCTTTACTTTCCCTGCAAAATCCGCTATACTGAAGACCATATCGGACGGATATTCATATTCTGCCGGCTGTGGCAGTTTCAATACGGAGGTACTGTTTATGTTTCGTTTATGGGGAAAAATATGGAAAGACAATCGCATGCTTCAGGACACCGTTGTCTGTGATGACAGCGATGATACCAGAACCCACAAGATCTTTCACGGACTTGAGGAAATCTGTTATCAGATGGATCTGGGAAATCCTATCTGGCTGGATGCCACAGTGCGGGATTTCAAAAAGCATGATAAGGCCCGCTTTTATCAGGATAATTTCATTGAACATATTGAATTCGACTACCTGGAGATCCAGGTGATCGAGGAAGACTGAGTAACATATAAAAGGACGCAGGAAAGCCACGAATGCTTATCCTGCGTTCTCTTTTTACTGTCACACAAAAAAACTCTCCGGCGGATACAGAGAATCGTATCTGCCGGAGAGTTTTTTTTGCATCCGGTTCCCTTATTCCGGAATATCTTTGTGTACATTTCTGTATTTTCTCAAATATACCGGGATATGTTTTTACTCTGCATTCATAAATTCCCGTATGATCTCCCGCATGATCTCTTCCTCCTCCGGAGAAAGCATCTTGCTGAAGTGGCTTCCGGTAGCAGCCGTCTGACGGATACTTCTGGTGATCTTATCTACGATTTCTTCCTGCAGAACAGGATCCGGCTTTTCTGCGACCGGTACTTCCTCCACCCAGGTACGGACCTGTTCCACATAATCTGCAAGAGAAGCCATCACAAGCTCTTCCTTATAAGAAAAGTCCAATGCCTGACGAAGAAGAAGCAGTACTACCGGCACTGCCGCCCCTATATAAAGATAAAGCATAGACAATCCTTCCCTGTATCCCAGTCTGCTGTTGAGAAAAACAGACAGTCCCAGAAGAAATGTACAAAACAGTGACGGATACCATACAAATCGGTTCATCCGATGCCAGAGCCTGTCCCTTGACTTCCACAGGTTCAGCCATTTTTCTTTGAGATTCTGTAATCGCTGCGTATTTCGGATCATTCTTCGGTAGGTAAGGTTTGTTGCCAGCATCCCCAGACCGCCGATACATCCCATGGATGTCATGACGTAAAGCGGGATGTTCAGCTTCATGATCATCTCCAGCATAAGCCCTCCCTTTTTCACTGCCGCACAGTGCCTGAGCGTGCTTTTGTTCTTTAGCCGCACTGCTCATCGCCTTAGGAATATTATACTTCTATATAACTTAACTGGAAAGAATTTTCGTTCGTCAAATGCTGCCCCTGTTTTCGGTCTTTTTACATTTCCTGCAGTGCTTTGACTACATTTTCAAATTTCATGAAGTGAGAAGCCTTTACGAGGATGGTATCTCCAGGTTTCACATATGTGTTCAGGTTCTTAAGAAGGCTTTCCAGATCTTTTTCCCGGATGACTGTCAGGTCCGGATTGGTCTGAGATGCTTTTTCCGCGATATGGGCTGCAAGTGGTCCTACGCAGATGCATGCATCGATCCTGCACTGACCTGCATGAACGCCTACACCTTCATGAAGTGCAGCTTCATCCGTTCCAAGCTCACCCATATCGCCAAGAATGGCAACCTTTCTTCCAAGTCCGTCCTGAAGAACATCCAGGGACGCCTTCATGGACATGGGATTTGCGTTGTAGCAGTCATCTACGATCATGAATTTATCGGTCTCGATCATATTGAATCTTCCGCTGACCGGTTCCAGGCTTTCGATGCCATTTTTGATCTGCTCTGCATTCAGTCCGTAAAGTCTGCCCACAGCTGCTGCTGCCAGTGCATTGGATACCATATGACGTCCCGGCATTGGAATATCTACATGAAATGTCTGGAACTCTCCGTTCTCTGCCATTTTTCCCTTCAGACAGATGTCACAGCTCATTCCCTTCAAGCCACGGCTTTCCACATTTTCACAGGTAACAGAAGCATTTTCTCCGTTTCCGAAAAATACCGGCTGCATGCCGTTATATTCCTTTACTGTAGAAAGCTTATCATCATCACCGTTAAGTACGATATTTCTCTTCACATACTGAAAAATCTCTGTTTTTGCCTTCAGGACGCCGTCTCTGTCTCCAAGGTTTTCCAGATGGCAGGTTCCGATGTTTGTGATCACGCAGGTGTCCGGTTTTGCGATCTTTGCAAGACGGGTCATCTCACCGAAATCACTGATTCCCATTTCCAGAACTGCGATCTCATCTTCATCACGAAGGCGGAATACTGTCAGTGGAAGTCCCAGCTCATTGTTGAAATTCCCCTGGGTTTTCAGTGTACGGTATTTTTCCTTCAGCACAGAGGCGATCACCTCTTTTGTGCTGGTCTTTCCAACGCTTCCTGTGATTCCCACAACAGGAATATCAAGCTGCTCCAGATAAAACTCCGCAATGTCTTTTACTGCCTGAAGGGAGGAGCCTACCTGGATATACGGATGATCCGCCCCTTCAAGAGTTCTCTCGGATAAGGTCGCGAGTGCACCTGCTTCCATTACCTGCGGGATAAAACGGTGAGCATCCACACGCTCTCCTACTACCGGTACAAAAAGACCTCCTTTTTCCACCTTACGGCTGTCCGTTGTGATCGCAGTCACTTCCTCCTGAAGTTTTTCCTGCGGGCCGTGGTAAATACCATTGCAGACTTTTGTGATATTTTCCAATGTAAGATTTTTCATGAATAAAATCCTTTCTTTTGCCAGAAACTCCTCCTGTCAACAGGAGGAGTTACGGTCAGATATTTTATTTGCTGTATTTCTTAAAAGAAATGCGGATCAGTTCTTCACAGAGGTCCGGATAGTCGATTCCCAGGACCTTTGCTTCCTGCGGGATCAGACTGGTGGGTGTCATTCCCGGAAGTGTGTTTGCCTCCAGGCAGTACATATCACCGTTTTCTTTCATCATGAAGTCAAAACGTGCATAGCCCTCAATGCAGAGAGCCTTTGCGCCAGCTTCCGCATAATGCTGCATTTTCTCGGTCAGTTCCGGTGAGATCTCAGCCGGACAGGTTTCTACTGTGGAGCCTGCCTGATATTTGTTCTTGTAATCATAAAAGCCCTGCTTCGGTGCGATCTCGATGATCGGATAAGCCTTTCCGTCTACAACTGCAACGGAAAACTCACGGCCCCTGATATACTCTTCAACAACTACCTCATCTTCATAAGAATAAGCACCATCAATGGCATCCTCATATTCTTTCTGGTTGTTTACAATATAAACACCTACGCTGGAACCACCGCAGCATGTTTTTACAACAACAGGAAATTCCATACCAAGATCATGGATGTTTCTTGTACAGTTTTCTTTCAGCATGGAAACGCCCTTCGGTGTCGGTACCTGATCCATGAGAAAGATCTTCTTGGTGAGACCCTTATCCATAGCAAGGGCACTGCTTAAATATCCGGTTCCTGTGTAACGGATTCCCAGAAGATCGAAGGTTGCCTGAACCTTTCCATCCTCTCCGTTGGAACCGTGAAGACCCATAAATACAATGTCTGCTGCCTGACACAATTCCAGTACATTCGGTCCGAAAAAGCTTCTTCTTGTGCGTTTGATCTCTTCGATATCATCATCGAAGCTTCTCATATACTCTGCCGCAGAATCTACCTCATAATCTTTATCTCCAAAGGGCTCATCCCAGTCCACCGGCTCCAGTCCGCAGAAAATATCTACAAGAATGGCCTTATGGCCTTTTTTACGAAGTGCCTTGCAGACACCGGTTCCTGTTACGATGGAGATCTCTCTTTCTGTACTGGTTCCGCCTGCCAATACAACGATATTCATACTTTCATCTCCCTTGATGATCTTGTGTTTTCTTTTTTCGTATTCTTTTAATATTTCTTTTAATCTCTTATTCATAAACTACGATTGGTACTCCTACACTAATATTATTATAAATGATTGCCGCCTTATCCTTCGGGGTGTTTACACAGCCATGAGAACCATTTGTGATATAGATCTGCCCGCCATACTGTGAACGCCAGCTTGCATCATGGATTCCGACTCCTCCGGAAAACGGCATCCAGTATGTAACCGGTGATGCATATCCAGGTCCCTTCAAAACTGCCGGTGAACGCATGGCATCCAGTGCAAAGCATCCGGTTGGTGTGGAATGGCCCTTTCGGACACAGCCGGTAACTACCGGTGTATCTACCAGAAGCTGTCCGTCTTTATAGAATACCATTCTCTGGTTGGTCAGGTCAATCTCTACATATGTATTTCCGATATCATTGGTATCTCTGCAAAGTCCGCTGTAAGCATACGCCGGCTGTCTCACTTCTGTAGTTCCTGCAAGAATGGCATTATAAAGCCATTCAGTCTCTGCGGTCTGATCGATAGCCCATCCGTAATCACCGCCCTTGATGGTCTTCTGGCGGCCATCGTAGGTGGTAAATGTCCTCGTGCAGCCAAAGGTATCATATTTATATCCCAGGCTGTTCACATAAGCTGCAACCTGATCTTTATTTACTATATAATCTCCGTTTGCGTCCCTGACCAGCCAGTCTTTGATGGTATTTCGGTCAAGTTGTTCCGACCGGTCCGAAAAATCATAGGTGATCACGCAGCTGGTAAGCTTGTTCATCTGGTCACAATCTTTTTTCAGAGCTTCATCGTCTTTATATATCGATGGTTTTTTGTAGCAGTTTTTCTTTTCCAGACTAACTGTTTTGTCTCCTGCGGAAACAGCTGCACGGATCACCTTCTGAACCTTTTTTGTATCCAGGGTCGTTCCTTCTTTTTCCGGCTGGATCTCGTAGGTTTCGCCATTATCCTTAATGCATGCGTCTGCAGGCTTTTCCATATTGTCCTTCTGCATGCATTTCAAATTCTTCACAGCCTCTGTCAGTTTGTTCTGATCTTCATAAGCAGTATCCGTTGCCAGTGTATATTTTTTCTTCTGATTAAAAGCAAGGAACCATTTGTACCGGTCCTGTTTCTTGATCAGCTTTTTGGCTCCGTCATCCGGCTTGTAGACCAGTCCGGCTTCTTTTGCGGTAATGCTCTCTTTTCCGTTGTTTCTTGTATCAACGGTAAGAACATATGCCTGCACTTCCTTTGCAAGAAGCTTTTCTGTTTCATCTGCAGTTTTATAGGAGCAGTTAAAACCATTCACCTGAGATCCCGGCAAAAAATGATCTGTAAAATAATGTACACCATATCCATAAGCCCCTGCTGTAAGGATCAGCAGGATCATGATCAGTGCAATGACCAACTTTTTGCCTGTTTTCATTTTTTCTTTTTCCTCATCCATGAGCTCTCTCCAATAGTTATGACTGCCCGGTATTACGCATGCTGAAATACCGGGCAGTCTGATGTGATCGATTTATTTCTCCAGAAGTTTTTCCACACTTACAAGCTTCACACAGAGAACAAATACCTCTGCTGCCTTGCCAAGCTCCTCAACGCTTGGGTAGCTTGGTGCAATACGGATATTGCTGTCTTTCGGGTCCTTTCCATATGGATAGGTTGCGCCCGCTCCAGTCATAACAACGCCTGCTTCTTTTGCTTTGGCAACGATGGCTTTCGCACAGCCTTCCATGGAATCAAAGGAAATGAAATATCCGCCGTGAGGTTTGGTCCACTCACCGATTCCAAGTCCGTTAAGCTCTTTATCCAGTGTTGCGAGAACAAGCTCGAATTTCGGACGAAGGATGTCTGCGTGTTTCTTCATATGCTCATGCAGTCCGTTGATATCTTTGAAGAAACGAACGTGACGAAGCTGGTTCAGTTTGTCGTGTCCGATGGTCTGTACAGTCATGTATTTGCGGAAGTCATCCAGGTTCGCCTTGGATGCAGCAACTGCTGCGATACCGGAACCAGGGAAGCTTACCTTGGAGGTAGAAGTAAATTTATAAACAATGTCTGGATTTCCTGCTTTCGCACACTCATCAAGAATCTCAAGAAGGAAATCCTGATTGTCATCATAGAGATGATGGATGCTGTAAGCGTTATCCCAGTAAATACGGAAGTCCGGTGCAGCCGGCTTCAGATGCGCAAAACGCTTAACTGTTTCTTCGGAATAAGTGTAGCCCTGCGGATTGGAATATTTCGGAACACACCAGATTCCTTTTACTGCCGGATCTTCATTGACATATTTCTCAACCATGTCCATATCCGGGCCTTCCGGAGACATCGGAATGTTGATCATCTCAATGCCGAAAAATTCTGTGATACGGAAATGACGGTCGTATCCTGGTACAGGACAGAGGAATTTCACCTTGTCAAGCTTGCACCATGGTGTATTTCCCATTACTCCGTGGGAATAGGAACGTGCAATGGTATCGAACATTACATTCAGACTGGAGTTACCATAGATGATGATGTTCTCTGGCTCTACCTCTGACATCTCACCGAGAAGTCTCTTGGCTTCCGGGATTCCGTCGATGACTCCATAGTTACGGCAGTCCACACCGGTCTCACATTTCAGATCTGCATCCCCTGCAAGTACTTCCATCATTTTCATGGAAAGATCAAGCTGATCCGGTGCAGGTTTACCACGGGACATATCCAGTGCCAGACCTTCGGCTTTGATCTCGTCGAACTCACGGTCAAGTTCTTTCTTTAAATCGAGTAGCTCTTCCCTGCTCATCTCACAATATTTTTTCATAAGTTTGCTTCTCCTCTTTTTGTGCACAGTTTCATATCTGCGGTTGCTGTGTTTCTTCTGTTAACGATTTCTGTCTGTCAGGAATTCTCTGCAAAATCTCTTCCGCAAAAAACAGCCACAGTTTCACGGAAGCGGGAAGCCTCTGCCCCGGCAGAAAATCTCTGCGTACATTTTAGTATGTAAAAGCGCTGTTGTCAAATCTTTCGTGGAAAATCCTGCACTTCTCTTGCACAGCATCCATTTTTCCTCTATACTGGAAAAAACATTATTATGGCGTTTTTATGGATTCATGTCCCGATCATCCGGATCTGGTACAGTAATCTCCGGAAATGCTATATAAAAATGCTATATATATCTTATAAATTTACTATTATGAAAGAGGTATTGATCATCATGTGGATTGCAGATGGATGGAAAGAATATGAAGTTATTGATACATCAAAAGGAGAAAAGCTGGAGCGCTGGGGGGATTATCTTCTGGTTCGTCCGGACCCGCAGGTAATCTGGGATACTCCCCGCAAAAACCGTGGCTGGAAGCATATGAACGGACATTATCACAGAAGCAGCCGTGGCGGCGGTGAGTGGGAGTTCTTTGATCTGCCTCATCAGTGGGAGCTTCATTACAAGAACCTTACTTTTAATCTGAAGCCTTTCAGCTTCAAGCATACAGGACTTTTCCCGGAGCAGGCTGTGAACTGGGACTGGTTCGGTGAAAAGATCCGCAATGCAGGACGCCCGATCAAGGTGCTGAATCTTTTTGCCTATACCGGCGGCGCTACTCTGGCTGCAGCTGCAGCCGGTGCTTCCGTTACTCACGTGGACGCTTCCAAGGGTATGGTGAACTGGGCAAAAGAGAATGCTGCTGCTTCCGGACTTTCCGGTGCGCCGATCCGCTGGCTTGTGGATGACTGCGTGAAGTTCGTAGAGCGTGAGATCCGCAGAGGAAATCATTATGATGCGATCATTATGGACCCGCCTTCTTACGGCCGCGGACCTAAGGGCGAGATCTGGAAGATCGAGAATGCGATCCATCCGCTGATCAAACTTTGTACGAAGATCCTCAGTGACGATCCGCTGTTTTTCCTGGTAAATTCCTATACTACAGGTCTTGCACCGGCTGTTCTGACTTATATGCTTGCTACGGAGCTGAAGCCCTGGAAGGGTAATGTAGAGTCACAGGAGATCGGACTTCCTGTAACAGAAAGTGGTCTGGTTCTTCCTTGCGGAGCTTCCGGACGGTGGAGCTCCTCCCGGTAGGATAGGGATGTTGTGGCATCCTTATTAGCTGGCACTTTTTTTCTGCTGTTGTGAACTGCTGTGAGTTGGGGTTTTTCCTTTCGAGGGAACACTTTGGCGTGGGCAGGGTTGCGAGAAGGGGAAGCACTCGGAGTTAGCGAAGGCCGTCTCCCCTTCTCGCGCTCTTCCCCTCCTGGCCACGCCGCTGTTCTGCGTTGTGGAATATGATTCTGTATTGGCGGGATGATGGATTCTACTGTGTTGGATGTGAAGCGTTGTGCCGATTTTTATCCTTACTATTCAATGGTAATATTCCGCGAGGTGTTTTTTGTGAGCGAAGGTCACAGAAAGCCCGAGACATACCGCGCGAATTTATACGATCAGTATAAATTCTGTGCATCACAAAGCGTATTACTGAAAACGGAGTGAACAGTAACTTTTTATCAGGTATCTTTTTGTATTTTCTGATTATTTGTATTGAAACGCTTTTTTGATAGGTCTATAATATAGAAAAAAGGAGCGTGATCTTTATGAGTACGGAAACTACGAAGGATACTCTTCCTTTTACCTGCACGCCGGCTTATGACCGGGATGCCTGTAAGGGATGTGTCTGTTCTACCTGCTATGAACAGGAATTTTGTGACCGGTGCAGCTCCTGTGTAGAGCAGGGACATCGGAAGGAACGATGCAATGCTTATGAGGGAGCCTACAATTACTAACAAAAAAGGATCTGAAAAAGGCAGAACTATTTGTAAAATCTCGCCTTTTACAGATCCTTTTTATTATTATCCACCACCCAACAGATCGGCACAGCCTCCCCTCCTCGACACCCCCGAATCCCGCACCCTGTCAGAACATTCACGCACACCACAACGCAGAACAGCGGCGTGGCCAGGAGGGGAAGAGCGCGAGAAGGGGAGACGGCCTTCGCAACTCC